>JAJQCU010000201.1:5865-10996 GCA_021202575.1 Lachnospiraceae bacterium | reverse complement strand
CACAATACGCTTGACGAGCCTGTTTATATCTCCCAAGTCGGCTGTGAATAGTAACGGGTTGAAAGAAATTAATGGAAATTTCACTGGACACACAGGGGGAAAGCCGGTATAATAAGGAGCAAATTGGTGAAAGCGCCCGTCACAGGCTTTTGTGAGAGGACACCGGCAAAGGGCGTATTCTCTGTTGTTTATGCCGCCGGTCAGGGCGGCGGAATGGACGATTTATGAAGAAGAACAGTCATTCCGTGCTGCAGGCACTTTCCATGGTCAGTCAGTTTGGCATCAGTATGGTGGTACCCATCGCCATGTGCTGTGCTGTCGGCTTTTTTCTGGACAGGAGTCTGGGAACGGAATTCTTTTTCATTATTTTATTTTTTGTGGGAGCGGCCGCGGGAGCCTGGAATGTCTACAGGCTGGTCAGAACCGTCGCGAAGTTGGATGAGCGGAAGGACAACCCCTATGTCAGCAGGATCCGGAAAGAGTAAAAATGTCTTCCTGACGAAATTAAAGGAGTTGGGGACAGCGCCGCCGGAGGAAACGGTATCACAGGAAAGGACAGCTTCGCCGGAAGGAGAGGCGCCGGACAGTTCCACGGACACGGTGAACCAGACAGCCTCCGGGCAGACAGAATCCGGATTGGCTGTGAGGCTGCAAAGAATAAATACCACGCTCTTGTGCATGATGGCCGGGACATTGTTGTACGGTCTGGCGGGACAGATTGTGATCCTGATTTTTTTAAGAGGGATCGCGGGCTGCACGGCGGGCTGGTGGGTTGGCGTACTGCTGGCGGTCTTTGGCGCGGCGCATATGTACTGGAGCTTGGACAGGGCTCTGGACCTGGGGGAAAGGGGAGCCGCGAGGAAGCTGGTTTTCCACAATATTCTGCGGTATCTGGTGTTCCTGGGAGCTTCGGCCTTGCTGATGGTGACAGGCATCGGAAACCCTGTTGCCTGTGTGTTTGGCATTTTCGGGCTGAAAGCGGGCGCATATCTGGAGCCGCTTCTGGAAAAGCTGTACAGAAGGGCTTTTCTGAAAGAGAAGGAGGTGGAACCCTATGACACAGGGAATTCTGCTGTCTGAAGATATTGATTTTATGATTCATGGGGTGTTTTCCTACCAGGTCTTTGGTCAGACGGTCTGGATTACGACCACCCATGTCTGCCTGCTGATTGTCATGCTGGTGCTGATCGGCTTCGCGTTTGCGGTGAACCGGCGCATGAAAAAGGCGGAGGAGATTCCCAGAGGCCTTCAGAACGCGGCGGAGATGATTGTGGAGATGCTGGACGGCATGGTGAAGGGCAGCATGGGTAAGCACGCCAAAGGCTTTCTCAATTATATCGGCACAGTCTTTATTTTCATATTGATCTGTAATATTTCCGGCCTGTTCGGCCTGCGTCCGCCCACGGCGGATTACGGGGTGACGTTGCCGCTGGGCGTGCTGACCTTTGTCCTGATACACGCCAACAGAATCAAGTACAACGGAATGAAAGGCGTGGCGGAGCATCTGTGCGACCCCTGGCCGTTCTGGGCGCCGATCAATATCATCAGCGATGTGGCGGTGCCGATTTCGCTTTCCTTACGTCTGTTCGCGAACGTCCTGTCAGGAACCTGTATGCTGGCGCTGGTGTACGGCCTGCTGTCTTTTTTCGCGGTGATCTGGCCGGCGGCTCTGCATGTATATTTCGACCTGTTCTCCGGGGCGATTCAGACGTATGTGTTCTGCATGCTGACGATGACCTATATTTCCAATGCGATTGGCGATGAATAATCGCGAATGCTTCTGAGAATTTGATTCAGAATATCGGGAGCACAGGCCCTTCTGGAGACTGCGTCTGACCGCGATGGCTGAATTCAAAATAATTTTTAACCAGAATACTGAGAATCTCATCTTAAATGAAGAAACATCCAAGGAGGAAAAAGAGATGGAATTTAATGAGAACTTTATATTAGGCTGCTCAGCAATCGGCGCGGGTCTGGCGGTAATCGCCGGCATCGGCCCCGGTATCGGCCAGGGAATTGCGGCGGGCTATGCCGCGTCCGCGGTGGGCCGCAATCCGGGCGCGAGGGGCGACATTACCACCACCATGCTGCTGGGACAGGCCGTGGCGGAGACCACCGGTCTTTACGGTCTGCTGGTTGCCATGCTTTTATTATTCGTGAAGCCTCTGGTGTAAGGCTGGCGAGGATCGATTCGTATGCATAAGGGTTGCAGAATCCGGGATATCTGCATACGAAGGAAAGGAGGCAGGGGAATCAATGAATTTGTATACGGGCGGTATGCTTCTGACAACCATGGAGCCCCGGCTGTTTGATCTGGATTTGCAGCTTCTGACGGATTCGGCTTTAACACTGATTTCCGTGTTTGTGCTCTTCTTTGCGATGAGCTATCTACTTTTCAACCCTGTGCGGGCCATGCTGGAGAAGCGTCAGAACAAGATCGCTGACGAGCTCTCGACGGCGGCGGCCGCGGAGGAGGAGGCCAAAAGGCTTCAGGCGGAGTATGAACAGAAGCTGTCGGAAATCGATAAGGAAGCTGACGAAATTCTGAGAGACGCCAGAAACAGGGCTCTGGCCAGTGAAAGCCAGATTGTGGCGGAGGCGAAGGAGGAAGCCCGCCGCATTGTGGACAGAGCCCATGTGGAGGCGGAGCTTGAGAAAGCGAAGGCGGCTGACGAGGTGAAGCAGGAGATGATCCTGGTCGCCTGCGCCATCGCGGGCAAGGTAGTGGCTGCCAATATCAATACAGAGATTCAGGACAGTCTGGTGGACGAGACCTTAAAGGAAATGGGTGTGAGCACATGGCAAAACTGATTTCCGGGACATACGGGGACGCCCTTTTTGAACTGGCGGTTGAGGAAAATAAGCTGGACGGGCTCTGGCAGGAGAGCGAGGCGATTCTGGCGGCGCTTTCTGAGAATCCGGAGTTTTTTGAGCTGATGAGCCATCCGGGGATCACCGGAGAGGAAAAACTGAAGGTGGTGGAGACGGTCTTCAGGGGAAGAGTCAGCGATACCATGACAGGTTTCCTTTTGCTTGTGGCGGGCAAGGAGCGCTGCAATGATCTGCCGGGCATTCTGGGATATTTTATCGACAGAGTCAAAGAGGAAAAGAAAATAGGGGTCGCTTATGTGACTACCGCCGCCGCTTTGGATAAAGCCGGAAAAGAAAAGGTGGAGAAAAGACTGCTGGAGACCACTTCCTATCAGAGGATGGAGATGCATTTTGCGGTGGATGAGAGCCTCATCGGCGGCATGGTGATCCGGATTGGCGACAGGGTGGTGGATTCCAGCGTCCGGACGAAGATAGAAGAATTAAAGAGACAGCTGATGCATATTCAGCTGAAATCGGAAAGGTGCGTATAGATCCATGAATTTAAGACCGGAAGAAATAAGTTCAGTAATCAGGGATCAGATCAGGAGATACGCCGCCGATCTGGAGGTGTCCGATGTGGGCACCGTGATTCAGGTGGCGGACGGTATCGCCCGGGTACACGGCCTGGAAAACGCGATGCAGGGGGAGCTTTTGGAGTTTCCCGGGGAAGTCTATGGCATGGTGATGAACCTGGAAGAGGATAATGTGGGCGCCGTGCTGCTGGGCAGCCAGAGGAATATCAGCGAGGGCGACACGGTGAAAACCACGGGCCGCGTGGTGGAGGTTCCCGTGGGGGACGCCATGATTGGACGTGTGGTCAATTCCCTGGGACAGCCCATCGACGGCAAGGGTCCTGTCCAGACGGAAAAATACCGCCAGATCGAGCGGGTTGCCAGCGGCGTGATTACCAGAAGGCCTGTGGATACTCCGCTGCAGACCGGAATCAAGGCCATCGATGCCATGGTACCCATCGGACGGGGGCAGAGAGAGCTGATTATCGGCGACAGACAGACCGGCAAGACGGCCATCGCCATCGATACGATTATCAACCAGAAGGGCCAGGGGGTCAAGTGCATTTATGTGGCTATCGGACAGAAGGCGTCCACCATCGCTACCATTGTGAAGACCCTGGAGGAATACGGAGCCATGGCCTATACCACGGTGGTGGCTTCCACCGCCTCGGAGCTGGCGCCGTTACAGTATATCGCTCCTTATGCCGGCTGTGCCATCGGCGAGGAGTGGATGGAAAACGGTGAGGACGTGCTGGTGATTTATGACGACCTGAGCAAGCACGCCACCGCTTACCGTACCCTTTCTCTGCTGCTTCGCAGGCCGCCGGGCCGTGAGGCTTATCCCGGTGACGTATTTTATCTGCACTCCAGACTGCTGGAGCGGGCCTGCTGCATGAATGAGGAGCATGGCGGCGGCACGCTGACCGCGCTGCCCATCATTGAGACCCAGGCGGGGGATGTGTCGGCTTATATTCCCACCAATGTGATTTCCATCACGGACGGCCAGATTTATCTGGAGACGGAAATGTTCAATTCCGGCTTTCGTCCGGCTGTCAACGCGGGCCTGTCCGTGTCCCGTGTGGGAGGCGCGGCCCAGATCAAGGGCATGAAGAAGGTAGCGGGGCCCATCCGTACAGAGCTGGCCCAGTACAGAGAGCTGGCAAGCTTCGCCCAGTTCGGTTCAGACCTGGATGCTGATACGGCTCAGCGCCTGGCCCAGGGCGAGCGCATCAAGGAAGTGCTCAAGCAGGCACAGTACGCGCCGTTAGCGGTGGAGTACCAGGTAATCATTCTCTATGTGGTGACCAACAAATATCTTCTGGACATACCGACAGCGGAGATTACCCGGTTTGAGAAGGAATTTTACAGCTTTATCGATGAAAAATATCCGGAGATTCCCAGTGCCATTAAGACGGAGAAGGTGATCTCAGAGGATACGGAGGCCAGGCTTGTAAAAGCCATTGGTGCCTTCAAGGAGATTTTCAGATAGTAACAGTAACCGGAAAGGCAGGGAGGATTTATGGCTTCTACCCGTGATATCAAGAAGCGGAAAGCAAGCATACAGAGTACGCAGCAGATTACCAAGGCCATGAAGCTTGTCTCCACTGTGAAGCTCCAGCATGCCAGAGGTCGGGCGGAGCGTTCCAGATCCTACTTTGACTGTATGTATTCCACGGTGCAGTCCATTCTGGAAAAGACAAAGGGCGTCAGACATCCCTATCTTGCCGGCAACGACAGTCCGCGGAAGG
>JAJQCU010000201.1:0-5806 GCA_021202575.1 Lachnospiraceae bacterium | reverse complement strand
ATCACAAAGGGGGAGCTGGCAAAGAAAGAGCTGGACATTTACGCCATTGGCACCAAAGGGCGGGACGCTTTGGCCAGAGCGGGTTATCAGATCAAAAAGTCATACCCGGATCTGGGAGAGACGCCGTCCTATACGGAGGCGATGGTATTGACGGAGCTTTTGCTGGAGAGCTATGCCGCGGGTGAGGTGGGTGAGATTTATCTCGCTTATACCGCCTTTAAGAATACGGTCACCCATGAGGCCAGGCTGATTCGTCTGCTTCCGGTGGAACCGGCCATGTAGCAGGAAAAGGGCGCTGTGGCGCTGATGAACTTTGAGCCGGAGGAGACGGAGGCGTTAAATCTGCTGATTCCGAAATATCTGAGCAGCCTGATTTACGGCGGCCTTCTGGAGAGCGTGGCCAGTGAGAACGGCGCCAGAATGCAGGCCATGGATTCGGCCACCAGCAACGCGCAGGATATGATTCAAGATCTGGAATTGTTGTACAACAGGGCCAGACAGGGCGCGATCACAACGGAACTGACAGAAATCATTGCAGGCGCGGAGGCATTAAATTAAGGAGCTGTCGGGAAATAACCTGTGCAGATTGTGACGACAGGTCCTTACTCCGGGCCGGAAAGAGGAAACTTAAATGGCAGAGTTAAATATTGGCAGGGTCACACAGATTATCGGGGCTGTGCTGGACGTCAAATTCAGCCAGGGCGGACTTCCCGGGATCAACGAGGCAATCACCATTCAGAGAAAGGACGGCACCTCCCTGACAGTGGAGGTGGCGCAGCATCTGGGGGATGACGTGGTTCGCTGTATCGCCATGGGACCTACGGACGGCCTGGTGAGGGGCATGGAGGCTGTAGCCACCGGGGCGCCCATTACCGTGCCTGTGGGAGAGAATACCCTGGGACGGATTTTCAACGTGCTGGGAAAGGCCATTGATGATAAGCCGGAGCCAACCGGTGTCACCTATGAGCCGATTCATAAACCGGCGCCCGCCTTCGCGGAGCAGTCCACGGATACGGAGCTTCTGGAGACGGGAATCAAGGTCATTGATCTGCTCTGTCCCTATCAGAAGGGCGGCAAGGTAGGCCTGTTCGGCGGCGCCGGCGTGGGAAAGACTGTCCTGATTCAGGAGCTGATCCGCAATATTGCCACCGAGCACGGCGGATATTCCGTGTTTACCGGCGTGGGGGAGCGTACCCGCGAGGGCAACGACCTTTATCACGAGATGACAGAGTCCGGGGTTATCGATAAGACGACCATGGTTTTCGGCCAGATGAACGAGCCGCCGGGAGCCCGTATGAGAGTGGGCCTGACGGGGCTGACCATGGCAGAGTATTTCCGCGACAAGGGCGGCAAGGATGTCCTGCTGTTCATTGATAATATTTTCCGTTTCACCCAGGCCGGCTCTGAGGTCAGTGCCCTGTTGGGGCGGATGCCTTCCGCGGTGGGCTACCAGCCTACGCTGGCGACGGAGATGGGCGCGCTGCAGGAGCGCATTACCTCCACAAAGAGCGGCTCCATCACTTCCGTGCAGGCGGTCTATGTGCCCGCGGACGACCTGACAGACCCGGCGCCCGCCACCACCTTCGCCCATCTGGACGCCACCACGGTATTGTCCCGCTCCATCGTGGAGATGGGAATTTATCCGGCGGTGGACCCGCTGGAGTCCACCTCCCGCATTCTGGATCCCAGAGTGGTGGGAGAGGAGCACTACAGGGTAGCCAGGGGTGTGCAGGAGATTTTACAAAGATATAAGGAATTACAGGATATCATTGCCATTCTGGGCATGGACGAGCTGTCAGAATCGGACCGCGTCCTGGTGGCGAGAGCCAGAAAGGTGCAGAGATTTCTGTCCCAGCCCTTCTTCGTGGCGGAGCAGTTTACAGGCACGTCCGGCAAGTATGTGCCCATCAGCGAGACCATCCGCGGTTTTTCCGAGATTCTGGAGGGCAAGCATGACGACATTCCGGAGAGTCATTTTATCAATGCCGGAACCATTGACGATGTGGTGGCCCGTGTAAGCTGAGAGGAGCAGGCGGTATGGAGAAATTCAGATTGCAGATCATTACTCCGGAGCGCGTGTTCTTTTATCAGGACGTGGAGATGGTGGAGTTTAACACCACGGAGGGTGAGATTGGCGTGTACGCGAGGCACATTCCTCTGACAGAGATTATTAAACCGGGAATCCTGACCATCCGCATGGAGAATAACGAGGCGAAGGAGGCCGCGCTGCATGCCGGCTTTGTGGAGATATTGCCGGATCAGGTGACCATCCTGGCGGAGATTGTGGAGTGGCCGGAGGAAATTGACGAGGCCAGGGCGGAGGCGGCTTTAGAGCGCGCAAGGGCGAGACTGGCCAGCCATACGCCGGAGACGGATATCGCCAGGGCGGAGACGGCGCTGATGCGGGCCATGGCGCGTATTACGGTGATTAAGTAGAACGCAGAACGAAAGAGAAGCCTTCCGAAGGATGAGATGATTCGGGAGGCTTTTATTTTACATGAAACGCCGCGCATGTAAAATGAAAATTTTCGCGTTGATTCGCCGGAGTGCGTTATTTTTTCATTCACGAAAGGAACCGGCGGGCATATTTTAAAAGAAAAAAGAGTTTTTTTCATGCAGAATTATCTCCCCTTTTATATGACCTACCCGATTCAGTATCCCGCGCGGGAGGAGGACGCTCTGCGCCGGGATATCGACTACCTGAGAGGATTGTATCCGAAGGACGCGCAGAAATATTTAAAAAAAATAAAAAGCATCATAGATTATATGGACTATGAGGGAAGTATGATTTATGATGAATATCCGGACAGATGGCAGTTGTATCGCCTGGCGGAGAGCATTGTCAAGACTCTGCAGACAGAATCGGAGACCGGGGATGAGGAAGAAAAAATATCCCCTCAGAAATGGGAGTGGATCAGCGATATGGTGCAGGTCCTTCTGCTGGAGGAGCTTCTGAGCCGCCGGCAGATGAAGCAGCGCAAAAAGGGAGAAGGCGGTAGTGTTTTTATCCCGAAGACAGAAAATATCCGTACATTGAAGGGTTATGGAAAGATTGGGGCGGATGGGGCTCTTTAAGGAGCCCCGCGGCGGGGCGCCAAAGGAAAAATGAAAAAAAATTTTATCATGTGGGCAACATTCGTGATTGTATTTTTCGCGAGTGTGGTAATTACATATTATTTTATCAACCGGGACAACGAAGGCCTTTCCATGGATATGGAGGCGGCCACATTCCCGCTGGTACAGATTGAGATCGACGGGACAGCTTATAATCTGCTCCACGGCTACAGCGATTCCATGGAGATGAACGAGGTGGCGGAGTATGTTTTTCCGCTGGATGAGGACAGGCAGATATCCGTGCTGATCGATTCCTTCGGGGAGGAGGTACAGTCGGCTTCCTATGAGGTCAGGAATTCCGACAGCACCCGCCTGATTGAGAACGGGGAGTTGAGAGTCCGCTCAGCAGGGGAGCTTTACAGCTGCAGCTTTACGCTGAAGGACCTGATCGAGGAGGGCGGGGAGTATGTGCTTGTACTGAAAGTCAGTACCAGATACCAGAAGGAAGTCTGCTTCTATACCCGCTTTATTTACGCGGCGGACAACTGTATGGACGAGCAGCTTGAGGTGGTGTGGCAGTTCCATGAGAGCACCTTCGATTCTGAGAACGGTTCGGAGTATATCGCTCCTTTCATGGAGACGGATGAGACCGGGGATAATTCCACGCTGGCTTATGTGGATCTGCACTGCACAACCTCCCAGGTTATGTGGGGCGGCCTCGCGGTGGAGGTGGTCAGTGATATTTATCCCGCGATCACCAGTCTGGATAAAAATTACGGCGGCTATACTTTAACCTATTACGCCCAGGCTCAGGATGAGGACAATATTTATCTGTATGAGGTATGTGAAAAATATCTGCTCCGCACGCTGGGGGAGACAACCTATATTATTGAATATGAACGCACCATGGACGTGCTGTATTCCATGGAGGGCGATCTGTACAACAGCAATACCATCATGCTGGGCATTTCCAACGAGGGCGTTGACATCACGGAGAGTGAGGACGGCGCCATGGCAGTGTTTGTGATCAACGGCTGCCTGTATTATTATGATGACAATGAAAACTGCATGAATTACGTGTACGGCTTCAGGGATGGCGATGAGATTGATCTGCGGAATCTGTACGGAAAGCATGGCATTTGGGTGCTGCAGGTGGACGAGGCCGGCTCTATGACGTTTCTGGTGTACGGCTATATGAACCGGAGAACCCACGAGGGAAGCGTAGGGATTGGCGTGTATTATTATGACGCGCTGACGGGGCTTCGGGAGGAGCTTGCCTTTATCCAGAGCGGCCATTCCGCGGAGATGGTCATGCAGGAGGTGGAGACTCTGGCTTATCTTGCGGGGCAGAATCTGTATTTTTATATGGATAGGTGCCTGTGCGTGCTGAACTTGGAAACTCAGGAGATGGAGACAGTATACTCCTATAACGCGGAGCAGGAAATTTTTGTCTCCGATACCGGGTCCGCGCTGGTGATTCAGGACGGGGACGGGATTACCTGTATTGATCTGGAAAATGATACCAGCAGGAAGCTGGAAGCGCCCTCCGGCCAGGTGCTTCTGCCCCTTGGCTTTATCGGGGAGGATTTTGTCTATGGGTATGCCTATACGGAGGAACAGAGCCGGAATCAGGATGGAAGCCTGTTTTATTATATGTACCGGATATGCATTGAGGATTCCGCCGGGGAGATTCAGAAGGATTATGAGATTGAGGACGTGAGGATCCGGGAGTGTGTCATAGACGGGAACCAGCTGGTTCTGGAGAGATATCAGAAAGGGGAGGATGGCTATACGGCCATCACCTCCGATAATATTGTCAGCCGCAAGAGCAGCCAGTCCGCCTCCAACAGTGTGGAGACCGTGGTTACGTCCACTTATCAGACCATTTATCAGATTTCCCTGAAAAATAAGATCGACGTCAGCAGTCTGACCTTTGCGGGGGCGAAGGAGACGCAGACGGAGAATGTGGAGAGTCTGATTTTCTCCACGCAGTCGGAGATCAGGTATGTGGCTGTGTGCAGCCCCTGGGAGGTGACGGAATACACCACTGACGCCAGCTACGCCGTGAAACAGGCCGACAGTATGAACGGCATGGTTCGGGACAATGAGACCGGCAGTTACATCTGGAGGCGGAAGACTTTGTCCACAAGCAACCAGATTATCGCCATTGAGGCCACTGCTTCCACCGAAGAGAAGGACAGTGTGACGGTATGTTTGGAAATCATGCTGGAGCAGATGGGGGTGTACGCGGACGTGGCCGCGCGGTGGAGCGCGGGGGAGAGCTGCAGCGTCATTTTAGGGGATAATTATAGTGATTACACCTTGATTGAGGTCACCGGCTGCAGTCTGACGAGTCTGCTTTATTATGTGGATCAGGATATTCCAGTGTTGATTATTCTGGACAGTGGGGAGGCCATGCTGCTGACCGGTTTTAACGCGTACAACGTCGTGCTGATGCGTCCGGACAGGAATTTCCTGGGGTATATGTCCCGGAGCGACGCTTCCGGGATGCTGTCGGAGGAGACGGCGTATGTGTACACGTTCTATCAGACGAGCGCGAACTGAGGGGAGATTTTGACCGTCTCTCTTAATCGCGTTAAAAATGAGTGATTAAATGAAGGCCGCCGCGGCGGGGTGTAGGAACCCCGGCGCGGCGGCTTTTTGATTCTCGGATTCATTCCTGTACTTCTTTTCATTCAGATATAAACTTAAGAAAAAATTTATATTTGAGTACGATATAACGACTATATTG
>JAJQCU010000098.1:9553-11165 GCA_021202575.1 Lachnospiraceae bacterium | reverse complement strand
AACCAGAGCCGCCAGAGAGTCATTCTCTCCGATGAAGAATTCCTCTGTGGCTACGGAGTCATTCTCATTGATGACAGGCAGCACATGGAAGTCCAGCAGCCGGAAAAAGGTATTATGTAAATGAGCTCTCCGGGTGGGGTCCTCGATGTCGGAGCGGGTCAGCAGCACCTGCGCCACGCAGTGATTATATTGCTGAAATAATTTGTCATAGGTGTACATCAGTTCGCACTGCCCCACAGCGGCAGCAGCCTGTTTGGTGGAAATATCCTCCGGCTTTTTGAGAAGCCCAAGCTTGCCAGAGCCCATGCCGGTGGCGCCGGAGGAAACCAGCAGCACCTCATGGCCGGCGTTTTTTATATCGCTGAGCACCCTACACAGGGTTTCCATGCGCCGGATATTGGTGTTCCCGGTAGCGTGGGCCAGAGTGGAGGTGCCGACTTTTATTACAATTCGCATAATAATCTCCCAATAAACATATCTATGTAAAGCTGAAAAACGCCTCATAAGCGGTCCGTGAACGGTAACAGCCTTCCGGACACAGCTTCCTTACTGCGGGTAATGTAATCTTTCGTCGTTAATATTCTGAATCACCTCATCCAGAAATTTTCGGGATAACAGCCTTGCCATCCCAAGGTTCATATCAAGATAATTGCCGCAGTCTTTTGGCGACGCTCCCGGCACCTCGCCCTCAAACTCCGCCATAAAGGAAAACATCTCTTCCATCAGGGGCACGATATCCCGGCTGTCCAGGTCGCCTGCCAGAAGCAGATAAAAGCCGGTTCTGCAGCCCATGGGGCCGAAATAAATGATCCTGTCCTTCCACTGAGGATGATTGCGCAGAAACGTTGCGCCCAGGTGCTCGATGGTGTGAACCTCCGCCGTATTCATGACAGGCTCCCGGTTGGGGGCGGTCATGCGGATATCGAAGGTGGTCACCGTCTCGGCGCCGATTTGGTCCTTGCGGGACACGTATATGCCGGGCAATAGGCGGATGTGGTCTATGGTGAAGCTTGCGATTTTTTCCATAGTGATAAAACTCCCGAAAAGATAGTTCTTCATGAAGGAGAAATGGATACTCTTTCATAAAATGAAGATATTTGTGCGGGGCCGTCTTTTGCGAAGCAATCCATGGTATCATACCCTTTTGCCGCTTTAATCATATAATAAAAGAACTGCCGGACGCCACATAGATATACTATACTTTGTTTTTGGCGATATGTCAAAGTATATCCGAAGAAAATGCTGCCGTAAATGTTGCCGTAAAATCTTGCTGCTGAGGATGTGTTGAATGCCGTTATGTCAGATGAGCGTGCAGTCTGTAGATAAAATAAAAGAGAGAAGCCTTGTATGAACACGGTTCCTCTCTTTGAATGTCTATGAGAAAGTTTTAGATAAAATGAAGCATGTCTTATGTCTGATTCCCCGCGAACTGCGTCATATAAAGCTCATAATACCTGCCCTGCGCGGCCATCAGCTCCTCATGATTGCCGGTTTCCACGATCCGGCCCTGATCCATGACTACGATGTAGTCCGCGTCCCGGATGGTGGAGAGACGGTGGGCGATGATCACGCTGGTGCGGTCCTGCATCAGTTTTACCATGGCGTCCTGGAT
>JAJQCU010000098.1:4637-9543 GCA_021202575.1 Lachnospiraceae bacterium | reverse complement strand
GTTCAGTGCGGGTGTCCACGCTGGAGGTGGCCTCGTCGAGAATCAGAATCCGGGGCTGGGCAAGAAAGGCGCGCCCGATGGAGAGGAGCTGGCGCTGGCCCTGGCTTAGGTTCTGCCCGGACTCGGTCAGCTCGGTATCGTAACCCTTTGGCAGATGGGTGATCATATTGTGGCTGTTGCTCATGCGGGCGGCCCGCTCCATCTCCTCATCCGTGGCCTGAGTGTTGGAATATTTCAGGTTATTGCGGACTGTGTCCGAAAACAGCACGGTATCCTGAAGGACGATGGCGGTATTCCGCCGCAGGGTATTGCAGTCGATGTCCTTGATATTGACGCCGTCGATCAGAATTTCACCGCTGTCGATATCGTAGAAACGCATCAGCAGATTGACCACGGTGGTTTTCCCGCTGCCAGTGGCGCCCACCAGGGCGACCTTGTGCCCCGCGTAAATGACCAGGCTGAAATCGTACAGCACCTGCTTTCCGGGAACGTAGGAAAAATTCACGTTCTTGAAGGAAATGACGCCTTTGGCGTTTTCCATGGTACCGGAGCCGCTCTTGTCCTCGTCCGCCTCATCCATAATGGCGAAAACTCTCTCCGCGCCGGCCAGGGCGGTAATGATCTGTCCGTAGACCTCCGCGATCATGTTGATGGGCCGGCCAAACTGCTTGGCATAGACGATGAAGGCGGAAATGACGCCCACGGAAATCAGACCGTGGATGGCATAGTACCCTCCGAAAGCGGCGATCAGCACAAACCCGATATTATTGACTACGTTCATTAATGGCCCCATGGAGCCGCCGATGACGTCGGCGATAATTCCTACCCGGGTCAGCTCATTGGAGGTTGTCTCAAATTCCTCAATGACCTGAGGCTGGTGATTGTAGGCGGCCACGGTTTTATATCCCGTCACCATTTCCTCCACGGTTCCGTTCAGCTCCCCGAGAAGCCCTTGCCGTTTCCTGGAAAAAGTCCGCATCTTGCCGGAAATCAGTTTGGTCACAATGAGAGTCAGGATCACGGTGACACAGGAAAGAATGGCCAGCTGCCAGCAGATCCAGACCATCATGATCACAGTCCCGATGATGGTCAGAACGCCGTTGACCAGAGTGCTCAGGGACTGGGAGACAATGTTGGAAATATTTTCCACGTCATTGGTCATGCGGCTCATGATATCACCGTGGGAATGGGTGTCCAGATATTTAATGGGAAGATTGACAACCTTCCGGAAAAGATCCTCCCTCATCCGGCGGACGATGCGCTGGCTTAAAAAAGCACTGATCCTGGACTGGAACAATGTGCTGAAGGCGGAGATCACGTAGAGCACGATCATAAGGATCAGTACAGAAGGTAGGCTGTCAAAATCTCCGCTGGTGATTTTATCGATGGCGTCGCTCTGCAGCTTCGGCGCAAAAACAGAACACAGCACCAGAAAGACAACGACCAGAAGGAGCCCTGCGATCAGACCTTTTTCCGCGCTGAAATACTGAAGGAGTCTGCTCAGAGCGTGCATACTGTCTTTGGGTTTTTCTACCTCCAGGTTCCGTCCGGGTCCCCGTCCGCCGATTCGGATGTTGTTCTGGGCACGGGAGGGCTGATAGGATTTTTCGCCGGTATTCCGGCTTTCCTGTGAGGGGGCGCCGCTCCCATTGGAATCTTTATTCGCCATAGATCTCGCCTCCTTCCTTCAGCTGGGACCGGTAGATGTCCTGATACAGCTCACAGCTTTTCATCAGTTCCTCATGGGGAGCGCAGGCCACAATCCGTCCGTTGTCGATCACGGCGATCCGGTCCGCGCCGCGGACAGAGGCAATTCTCTGCGCGATGATGATCTTGGTCACGTCCTGATATGTGGTCCGCAGCGCCTCATACAGCTTTGCCTCCGTCTTTAAATCCAGGGCGCTGGTGGAATCGTCGAAGATCAGGATTTCCGAGCGCTTTAAAAGCGCGCGGCTGATGGAGAGACGCTGCTTCTGGCCTCCGGAGAGGCTCATGCCCTTTTCGGCCACCATGGTGTCAAGCCCCTCCGGCTTTGAGAAGATGAATTCGGTCGCCTGGGCGGCTCTGGCCGCGGCCAGGATTTCCTCATCGGAGGCGCCCGGACAGCCCCATGAAATATTTTCCCGGATGGTTTTACTGAAAAGCTCGCTTTTTTGCAGGGCGATGGCGATCCTGTCCCTAAGCTCGGAAACCTTGTAATCCTTTACGTTTCTTCCGTCTACCAGGACTTCGCCCTCTGTGGCGTCATAAAACCGGGGAATCAGGTTTACCAGACTGGATTTGCCGCTGCCTGTGGCGCCCAGAAGAGCCAGCGTCTCTCCCGGTGCGATGGTCAGATTGATGTCGGTCAGCACCTGTTCTCCGCTGCCGCCGGGATAGGCGAAGGACACATGGCGCAGTTCCACCCGCCCGGTTTCAGACAGGCGCTGTCCGCTGTCCGGCACGGAGCCATCCGCTTCCTGACTGTCCGGTTTTGGGTGGACGTCAGCCGCATCGCAGCTGCCGTCCGCGATCACAGGTTCGCAGTCCAGAACCTCTTTGATGCGGCGCCAGGAAGCCATGCCTCGGGAGATGCTCTGGAAAATCATGGCAAACATCATGACACTGTTTAAAATATAGGTCAGATAAGTAATGGCCGCCATTATATTGCCGGGAGTCACGCCAACGGTCTGTACCCGGATACTGCCCACATAAATAACAGCGACCACGGCGATATTTAGAACGATATTCATGATGGGAGTCATGTAGGAAAGCAGCAGCAGAATGTGCAGCTGGGTATCCACCAGATCCTGATTGGCTTTCCCAAACCGGTCTGTTTCATAGTTTTCTCTGACATAGGCTTTGACCACCCGGGCTCCGGCGACATTTTCCTGCATGACGCTGTTGACACGGTCCAGCTTTTCCTGCAGGATGCTGAAAAAGGGTGTGATTTTTGAGAGAAAAAATACAATGCACACGATGAGGAAGGGGAACGCGCACAGGGCGATGATTCCAAAGCTGATGTCCATGGAAATCATGCAGGCAACGCCGCCGACCATGAACACAAGCTGGCGGATGAAGCCCCGGATGCACTGCTGGATCATATTCTGGATCTGCGTGATGTCGTTGGTGGTCCGGGTCACTAGAGAACCGGTGGAACACTGATCTGGCTGCTCGAAGGACAGGGACATGATCCGCCGGAAAGCGTCCTTGCGCATGTCGTTGCCGAAATTCTGGGCGCACAGGTTGGAAAAAACGCCGCACAGCACGCCGCAGGAGCCGCCGATGACCACACACAGAATCATTTTCAGCCCCGTGTTCAGCACGATACTCAGATCGCCCACCCCGCCGTTTGACAGTCCCAGCACGCCCTCATCCACGATGGTGCTCATAAAGCTGGGCTGGATCAGATCCATGGAAACCTCCCCGATCATGAAAAGGGGAGCCAGAATCGCGAAAAATAAATATTTTTTCAGGTATTTCCACATGATGAGGCTTCCTCTTTCCTTTCCTGAGTCTGAGCCTTGCCGAACCCAAAATCCTCGGCCCAGCCAGCCAGAAGCTTTTCCATAATACACCGAAGCTCTGCCTGCTCCTCCGCGGTCAGGTGCTGAAATAAAAGCGCTTCCTGTCTGCGGTTTTCCTCTCTTTTGCGTTCCAGCTTTTCCCTGCCCGCGTCGGTCAGGAAAATGCAGATTTTCCTGTGGTCTGTTGCCTGTCTTGTCTTTCGGATCAGGCCGTTGTTTTCCATTTTCCCCAGAATTTCACTGATGGAGCCGGACTGGATTCCCAGGCGCTTCTGCAGCTCCTGCTGGGACATTCCTTCCCCGGCGCCATGCTCCCTTTCCCATCTGTCTAAGAGGATCAGAACCCGCCGCTGTCCGCATTTGCCGTTTCTCCGATGATAGAGAAAATGGCCGCTCCTCTCCAGAAGAACCAGAAGCTCATGATTGGGGTCAGGGCTTACCGGCTGTCTTTCTTCTCCCATATGATTACTCTCCTTATAAATTCAAAAGATCTGTTTTCCGCAGTCTCATTTTCACGCTTTTGTATTGTACATTCAGAGCTTCTGCTTGTCAAGGTACCGAGATATTTTTCGCGGTTGCTTAAGCTTCCGTTTTATGATATAGTAGCTTTCGCCCTGTGCCGGTCAGTTCGAGACCTTCCTGACCGAAAAAACAAAACTAAAGGAGAAAAATTCAATGAAAAATCAAAAGACCGTAACACTGGTCCAGGCGGCCATGATCGCCGCCATCTATGTGGTGCTTGTGTGCATCTTCAATTACTGGAGCTTCGGTGTGATCCAGTTCCGTATCGCGGAGGCTCTGACCATTCTGCCCTATTTTACACCGGCGGCCATTCCCGGGCTTTTTATCGGCTGCTTTCTGGCCAATCTGCTGGGAGGCGCCGTCATCGGGGATGTGGTGTTCGGCTCTCTGGCAACGCTGATCGGCGCCGTCGGCACTTATTTCGCGGGTAAGGCAAGGATCAGGTGGCTTGCGCCTGTCCCGCCCATCGCGGCGAATACTCTGATTGTCCCCTTTGTATTAAAGTATTGTTATGGAGCCGGAGAGGCCATTCCCTACATGATGCTGACGGTAGGCGTTGGTGAGGTGATCGTCTGCGGCGTGTTCGGCGGCCTTTTGCTTGCTGTGGTGGAGAAAAATAAAAACTACATATTTAAACAGGGATGAACTGACCGCTGACATATTTAAACAGGGATGAACTGACCGCTTGCAAAATAGCGGCTTCTGATATACAATGATGTCTGGCGTTCTGCTTCGCGGAATGTTATCATACAGGGCGCTTTCCGCGGAGGGAGATGCCGGGTGGCGGATAAAGAGATAAAGGAGGACATCATGCAGCATTTAAGCTTTGATATGACTACGGAGGGCTCTCAGCCGGGGGCCAGGCTGGAGACCTATAT
>JAJQCU010000098.1:0-4627 GCA_021202575.1 Lachnospiraceae bacterium | reverse complement strand
CGGGGGATATTCCCATCTGTGTCCGAGGGTGTGCGTGCGAATTGCTATGGAGTAATGCTCAAGGTGATATCACGCGGCGGTGCTGTATTATTCTCTGGCGCCAGAGGCTGTCTATCCCACGCAGCTTTTAGAGCTTGCGAAGGCGGTAGCGCTGGTGCGGAGCCGCGCGAAGGAATGGCATATTGATCCGGAGAGAATCCTGATTCAGGGCTGCAGCGCCGGCGCTCATCTGGCGGCGCTGTACGGCTGTATCTGGAACAGGGATTTTATCGCGGGGAAGATCGGTCTGGGGAAGCGGGAGAAGGAACTGCTGCGCCCCAACGGCCAGATCCTCTGCTATCCGGTCATTACCAGCGGGGCTTTCGCCCACAGAGGCTCTTTTGAAAGCCTGTGCGGCGGGGATGAGGCTCTGGAAAAGGAGCTGAGCGTTGAGAATTTAGGCAATGAGAATACCCCGAAAACCTTCATCTGGCATACCCAGACGGACAACGCCGTTCCGGTGGAGAACTCTCTTCTGATGGCGGCGGCGCTGCAGAAGGCGAAGGTTTCCTTTGAACTGCACATTTATCCGGTGGGAAAGCATGGCATCGGCCTGGCCAACTGGATGACACAGACGCCGTCGGGAGACGAGAACGTGGAGCAATGCCAGTCCTGGATCGGGCTGGTGAGAACCTGGGTGGAACACTTTTAAACCATGAATTACATCGTATTTGATCTGGAGTGGAATCAGAGCTCCACCAAATTCAGGGAAAATAAGCGCATGCCCTTTGAAATTATAGAGATCGGGGCAGTCAGGCTGAATGAACAGGGACAGTATATGGACAGCTTCCAGAGCCTGGTCCGGCCCGTGGTGTACCGGCACATGCATAACATCACGGAGAATCTGGTGCATATTCACGAGGAGGAGTTGCAGAAGGCCAGATACTTCACGGAGGTCATGCATGATTTCCTGGAATTCTGCGGGGAGGAATACAGGTTCTGCACCTGGGGCAGTCAGGATGTGGCGGAGCTGCAGCAGAATATGGACTTTCACGGGATGGAGCCGCTGTCCGGGAGGCCGCTTCCGTTTTACGACGTACAGAAGCTGTTCAGCCTTCGCTATGATGACGGCAGGAGCCGCAAATCCCTGAAAAGCTGTGTGGAGCTCCTGGAACTGGAGAATCCGGAGGTGCCTTTTCACAGAGCCTTCGCGGACGCCTATTATACATCGTTAATTTTTCAGAGAGTGTGCTCGCAGGAGCTTCTGCGGAGGGTTTCCTTTGACACCTATCGTCTGCCGGTATCGAAAGAGGATGAGGTTCACTGGAAGTTTGACACCTATTCCAAATATATTTCCACCGCTTTCCCTGACAAGCATGTGCTGCTTGGCACAAAGCGGGTAACCGCCATCCGCTGTCTTTATTGCGACCGGCCGCTGCGCAGGCAGACCCAGTGGTTTTCACCAAACGGCAAAAATTACTACAATGCCGGAAGCTGCGCCGAACACGGTATGATGCGCTGCAAGATCCGGGTCTGCAAGGCGGGGGAGGATCGGGTATTCGCGGTGAAGACCATCCGGCCGATGAAAGAGACGGAGGTGGAGGAATTTGAAAAAATGCGCGCTCATGCGGCGCAGCACAAGGCCAGAAAACGAACGGATAAGGGACAATGAAAAAGCGCCGCGCTGAAAATAAAATCAGTGCGGCGCTTTCAGATTCCGGGACGGGATTATTTTTTCCCTGTCTTATCGTTGATATCAAACATCTGTACATCCCTTCTGCGAGGCTGGGAATCCATGTGCCGGGAAACCGGATAAGAGGAGCTTCGCCTGTGGGGAGCGGGGGGATGCTTCCGCTTCTTTTTGCGGGCCATGGGTTTTGGCTTCAGGGCAGACCGGGTTTCCCTGTAGTCGCGGCGCTTTCGGTAGCGGGTGCGCAGGGAAAGCGCGTGGAGTCGGCGCTGAATCCGCTGCTGCAGAGGTTTTTTGAAAAACCAGAGCAGAAGCGCGGCGACAATGAGAACGGCGGCGGCAATCAGGACGTTGCGGATGTTGATGAATAACACCTGTCTCTCGCCGGTCTCCTCCACGGCGGTCTCCTCCTCAGAAACCGCCTGCTCCACCTCCAGCTCTCCGGGGGTTTCCGTGGAGGCCGTGGTGGTCTCGCTGACCTCCATGTAAATCTGCGCCGACCCGATCTCGTGGTCGCCGTAAAGATAATGGGCGGTGGCCAGGCAGTTTTCCTCCTCCGTTGCCAGAGTAATATAGGAAGTGGTGTCAGAGAAATCTGCGCCGTTGGGGAGCACCACAAAGGCATCCGTATCCATGGACAGTAACGGAGTGGAGTTTCCCAGAATGTCTGTCACCTCCACGTCGTAGGAGGAGAGATCGGATACATAGGTGGAGTCATTTTCGTAAATATCGACTGTGGTAAAATTATTGAAGCCAAACTCAAACAGCTCGATGGTATCCACATACTGCTGGGGAGAGGTGGCGTTCATGACGACGCAGATCAGCTTCATGCCGTCCTTCTGGGCGCAGCTGACCAGGGTTTGTCCGGCCATGTCCGTGTAACCGGTTTTGGACCCCACCAGATATTCATATTCGTAGGTGCGGGTTTCCAGCAGCTGATTTTTGTTGCTCTCCCAGGTTTCCACATCCCGGCCCTCCGATGGGTACAGATGCAGCGTCCTTTCGCTGGAATAGGTGCATAAAATATCCACAGAGAAAAAAGCCCTGGCGATCTGGGCCATATCATATGCGGAGGTATAATGGTCATCATCGTGGTATCCGTGGGGATTGACAAAATGAGAGTCCACGCATCCCAGCTCCTCAGCGCGCTCATTCATCATATCCGCGAAGGCGTCGATGGAGCCGGCAATGTACTCCGCCACCCCGGCGGCCACATCGTTGGCGGAAGCGATCAGGATGGCGGCGATGCAGTCCTCCAGGGGCAGATATTCCCCCACATCTACCCAGATCCGGCTGGAATCATAGGGAATGGTGTCCAGGGCCTCCTGTGTGAAAACCACGTTGTCCTCCAGGTTTCCCTCCTCCACCGCGATCAGGCAGGTCAGAATTTTGGTAATGCTGGCGGGGTACATCTGCTGATGCATGTTTTTTTCATAGAGAATGGTGCCCGTGTCCGCCTCAATTAAAATGGCGGTCTCGCTGGAAATCGCCGGGCCGGTGGGCCAGTCAACGCTGACGGCTGTGTCAGTCTCGGCTGTTCCCGTCGCCTGGACGCCTGTGCCGGCATAGCAGAGAAAGAAAGCGGCCGCAAGAAACGCCGCAAGGATTTTATGAGGCAGACGCATAAGAAAAAACTCCTTTGACAAACTGTCTCTTATCATACTATAAATTTTCCAAAAACCAAAGCCTTTTCATTAAAATTTCATGAAATTTTGCTATTTAAAAATCTGGATTTGGCAAGTAGAATTAATCATTGAGTGGGAGTGGATAGTCAGTGCTCACAGTAACAGTAGATGTTTCAAACTTATCCCTCCGGCAACAGTGTGTGATGTTTGGAGGAAGCTATGCGGCTGCGCAATATTCCCGGCGCCGGGGAGATCCTTGCGGCAAGCGAATATGTGGTCGATGAGCCGGAAAAGATGAAGGGCAGATGGCGGGAGCTGTTTGGGCGCTGTGCCAGGGCTGTTCGGAAAGCGCCGCTCCATGTGGAGATCGGCATGGGAAAGGGCGCCTTCCTGCATCAGATGGCGCTTTTTCATGATGATATTGACTATGTGGGCATCGAGAGGTACAGCAGCGTGCTGGTGAAGGCGGTTTCAAAGCTGGAGACGGAGCCCGTGAATAATGTGAAGCTGGTTTGCGCGGACGCGGAGGAACTTCTGGAGATGTTTGATCCCGGCGAGGCGGACAGGGTTTATCTGAATTTTTCTGATCCCTGGCCCAAGGCAAGGCACGCTAAACGGCGGCTGCCGGGAAGAGAGTTCCTTGAGCGCTTTGGACAGATACTGAGCCCTGAGGGAATGATTGAGTTTAAGACGGATAACAGGGAGCTGTTTGATTTTGCAGTGGAGGAAGCGAAGGAGACCGGGTGGAAATTTGAGGCGCTCACATACGATCTGCACCATGACGTGGCGCTGCGCGAAGACAATGTGATGACCGAATACGAGGAGAAATTTTCCGCAAAGGGAAATCCCATCTGCAAGTATATTATTTATCGCATTCCGAAATGATAAAAAGGAAACCATGAGTTTAATAATAAAGAAACGGAGGAATCAGGAAATGGCAATGATTTTCAATGAGCAGAACTTTGAAGAGGAAGTGTTAAAGAGCGAGCTGCCGGTTCTGGTTGATTTTTACGCGGACTGGTGCGGCCCCTGTAAGATGATGGCTCCCATCGTGAGCCAGCTTGCGGATGAATATGAGGGGAAGGTAAAGATAGGAAAGGTCAATGTGGACGACAGCAATCAGCTGGCGGGGCAGTATCAGATCAGAAATATTCCTTCCTTTATTATTTTTAAAGATGGACAGGCTGTGGAGAAATACGTGGGCAGCATGAAAAAGAGCGAGCTGGAAGAAAAGCTGACAGAGGTTCTTTAGAATAGTGATCCGGGGCTCCAGGCCCCGGATTTTTATTGTAAAAGTGTTCTCAATAGACAATCATATGGGCAAATGTATTTT
>JAJQCU010000023.1 GCA_021202575.1 Lachnospiraceae bacterium | reverse complement strand
CATCATCCTCGCTGCCTCTTTTCCGTAACCGGAACAGACTCTTGCGACGATAATCGCCACCGTCGGCTGATCCGGGTCAGGCAGCCGTCCCTTTACAAACAGGCCGTAGGGAGAATCTGGAATCTGCCTTAATCGCTCCGGAAAGCATAAACTGCCCGCGCCGTTGCAATTACTGCCAACAGCATCTTTCCTGTGCCCCAAAACCAGTTCCGCCTCAACCTCGCTATAGCTGTGAACTGTCACATATCTTACCCCTGCCCGCTCACACTGCCTCCATAGCCCGTCCGGCGTCGGCTCAAATTCCCGCAGACTCCTGATCTGAGAAGCTTTCATAATTGAAGCAAGCTCTTCCTCTGTCGCCGAGGCCGCCCTTTTCAGGCTTCCAAATATCTTTTCCAGGCCATACAGCGTCTTTCTGCCAATTCCAGGCACGCTTGTAAACCAGAGCGCCCACATCTGCTCCTCCAGTGCCGCTTTGTACCTCTCACTATCCTTCAAATTTTCTTTATTTTCTGATTCCAGCGCTTCCTTTTTCCATTCATTCTTTTCCCAAAATCCGCACATAAAAACGCCTCCCCATGCATATCGTTCTACTTATATATGCACGGGGAGACGAATTCGTCACAAACTTTTTTACTTTTCTGTTACGATTTATTCTTTTCCGCAAACACCCACTTCTTCTGAATCACATAGCTGATAAAGAAAATGCCTGTATCCACCACCGCCTTCGACAACACCGTAGGAATCGCGGCCGGCATCATCGACACCAGCTGGGCGCTGGCCAGCATCTTGCCCACAAACAGGATGGCGTATTTTACCGCCTGGGGGCCCATGGACCGGACTGACCCTGCACCGCCGCCCTTTCCCCCGAAGCTCCAGAACTTATTCATCAGGAAATTCAGGGTTCCGGCAATCACTCTGGAAATGACCGTGGCAAGGTAGATCATCTGCACCCGGGGCAGGGGAAGCACCTGGCACAGACCGTAAAACAACAGCAGCTCCACCGCCGAGCCGGTCAGGGAAGACGTCACAAACTTCAGGAACGGAATATATCTTTTTATATACTCAGAAACTCTTTTCAATTTAAAAAGGCTCCTCCAAAAACGGTCGGAATTTTACCGGTCCGCCCGCCTTTTCATTTTAATGGTTCATCAAAAGCATCTGCAGCCTGTTTTCCACATTGGCATAGCTGGTATCCGGATCCAGATCCAGAGGCAAAATCTGAATATCCGGAAATCGCTCCTTTAGCTTCTTGATCACGCCCCTGCCGCAGATGTGGTTGGGCAGACAGCCGAAGGGCTGTAAAATCACGAAGCGCTTCACGCCCTCCCCGGCGTAATGGGCGATTTCCGCCGCCATCAGCCAGCCCTCGCCGCAGCTTAAGGTCTCGGGAATGATATCCTCAACCTCCTGATACATGTCCCTGGGGCGCATGGCCTTTCGGTACAGAGGATGCCTGACCGCCGCCTTCTCCAGCCGTTTCTGGATCTCATCGAAAAGCCAGGTCACAGCGAAGGGGTAGGGGAAAATATTGGCATGATATTCTGATATTTCACACTCTGTGGCCCGGAAATCCTTGCGAAGCTGGTCCGTGATCCTTGGAAATACGGTCTCCATTCCATTCCTCTCCAGATAGCGCTCAATATCGAAGTTGGACCCCGGGTGATAGGTGACCAGGAGCTCGCCGGTGACAAAAACACGGGGCTTTAAATGGCTTCTGTCATAAGGAATGGCCGCCATTTCATCCAGACATTTCTCAAAAGCCCTTCTGGCCGCGCCGATGCCCTCCCGGATTCCATCCGCGATCTGATGGACACAGCCCTGATATACCCGGTCCGTCTCCCCAGGGTGGAACTCGTAGGGGCGGATTTTCCTGCACAGCTCTGTCAGCATGTCCAGCATCTCAAAGCTCCAGACCGCCTCCAGCACCGCGCCGACGCCCAGCAGGGCAACGCCGGGATGCATGTCCTTGGAGTCCCCCATGTCCGTGGTCAGCACCGGCACCTGTGAAAAACCGGCGGCGTCCAGGCCCTTGCGCAGAAGGCCCGCGTAATGGGACATGCGGCAGTCACACTGGAATTTTACCATACCCACCGCCACTTCGTCCAGATCGTAATTCCCTTTTTGAAGAGCGCCGATCAGTTCCCCGATAACCATCTGGCAGGGGAAGCAGATATCGTTATGTACATATTTTTTGCCGAGGCCGATCTCCTCAAGGCCGCCCACCGGGACCGACTGGACAATGAAATTTTCCTTTTCCAGAATCCCGCACAAAAGGACGGAGACCTCCGCGGAAATGTTGGGGATGAGCAACGTTCGTATTTTTTTATCCTTCTTATAAAATTTAACGGGACTGGGCGCGGGCAGCGAGCATGCCTGCGCTGTGCCGCTTCTGCCTTTCCGCCGGATGTCCACCGTCTCAATAAAGGATTCCGTGCGGATGCCAAGAGAGCCTGAAGCGTCGCTCTCATCCACCTTCAAAATCAGCGGCGGCTTGTCCGCCCTCTCAGTCATAATCCGGACGATCTCATCGGAGAGCACGGCGTCGTGGCCGCAGCCGAAGCTGACTAACTGCACATATTCCAGCGCCTCATTCTCCGCGGCGATCATGGCTCCGGCGAGCATCCGGGTGTGAAAATTGTTGGTGATCTCAATGCGGGTATTCTTCAGATCCTGCTCGTCCAGCCCCGGCAGAGAGTCCACCGGCAGCACGGAAATGCCCTTTTTGAGAAATAGCTTCGAGATATCATGAGACACAAAGGGATCCGTGTGGTAGGGTCGGCCGGCCAGCACTACGGCATAGCTGTGATTCTTTCGCGCCTGGTCAATCACCCGTGAAGCCTTCTCCGTCAGGGTCGCGCGAAACAGCTTCATGGCCTCCTCTCCCTGCGAGAAGGCCTCCTCCGCTTCCTTTGCAGTCACTCCCAGCGTATCCGCCGCGTACTGGCAAATCTGTTTTTTTCTGTCCTTTTCGGAAAACCAGTGAAACACCGGCGCGTCGTAAATCACGCCATAACGCTCTTCCGGATTCTGGGAATTTTGCACCATCATGGGATAGCCCTGCAGAACAGCACAGACATAGGGGCTTTGCTTGTCCACGCCCTCCGGCGGCATGTGCATAATATAAGGGAAGAAAATCCTGTCCACGCCCTGTTTTGCCAGATCCACCACGTGGCCATGCACCAGCTTGGCCGGAAAACAGATGGTGTCGGAGGCCACAAAGGAAAGGCCCTCCTCGTACATCCTACGGCTGCTTTTGCGGGATAATTTTACCTGATATCCCAGCGCTCTGAAAAACGTGCTCCAGAAGGGGCAGCTGTCCCAGAATTCCAGCACCCTGGGCAGGCCGATGACCTCCTTTCGCACGGCAGAAGCGTGATAAGGATACTCCTGAAAGAGCAGGGCTTCGCGTTCAGCGAACAGATCCACGGGCTGCACCTGCGCGGCTTTTCCCTTCCCATCAGAGGATTCTGTCTGCGCCATACCCGTTTCCTGCACCCACTCCCGTCTGGTCAGCATTTCCCCGCGCTGACATCGATTCCCCGTAACATAATATTTTCCGTCAGCATCCTCTTTCCCGTCGGAAAAGGAAATCACCGTGCGGCTGCAATGGTTGGCGCAGCGGGGACAGATCACGCCGGTCCTTGTTTCATAATGAAAGCTGTTGAGGCCTTCTCTGCCGATAAAAGAAGTATCCTTCCGATCCGCATACCCGTATTCTTTGATATGATTTCGGGTCAGCATCGCTGCCCCCAGGGCTCCCATTTCTCCGGAATAAGGCGCCAGATGCAGCTCCCGTCACAGATATTCCTCCAGCGCCCGAAGCACTGCCGCTGTGTTGAAGGGACCGCCCTGCACGACCACACAATCCCCCAGCGTGTCCGTGTTGGAGACGCGCACCACCTTCGTGAACACATTCTCAATGATGGAACGGCAAAGGCCGGCCATAATGTCCCTGGGACTTTTGCCGTTTCTCTGCTCATTGATAATGGTGCTGTTCATGAACACGGTGCAGCGGCTGCCAAGACGGGCCGGGTTTTCCGAGGCGAAGGCCTCGTCGGCGATCTCCTCCACCGGAATATTCAGGCTCTCCGCGAAGGTCTCCAGAAAGGAGCCGCAGCCGGAGGAACAGGCCTCATTTAACATGATATTGGTGATCACACCATCCTCCAGCCAGATGGCCTTCATATCCTGCCCTCCAATATCCAGCAGGAAGGTCGCGTCCGGGAAAAATCTGACCGCCGCCGCAGCGTGGGCCACTGTCTCCACGATATGATAATCCGCCCCGAAGGCCTTCGCCAGCATTTTTTCGCCGTAGCCGGTGGTGCCCGCTCCCAGAATGCGCAGCCGGACGCCCTGCTTCTCATATTTCTCATAGAAGCCGCGGATGCCGTCGCAGACCACCCCAAGTGCCTGTCCCCGGTTGGAAGCGTAAAAACGGTCTATGACCCGCTCTTTTTCATCCATCAGCACCATTTTGGAGGTTGTGGAGCCGGAATCAATGCCCAGCCAGGCGCGGATTTCCCCATCACGGACTTCGGGCTCCTCCACAGGCAGGCGTTCCGCGCCGTGGCGCGCCTCAAAGTTCTCTCTCTCCTTCTCATTTTCAAAAAAGGGACGGCCAGAAGCCGCCAGCTGCGCTTCCTGCGTTCTTAGAAAGGTGGAAAGCTTATCAGCCATCCCGGAGAGGGACATTCTGCCCTCATTGCCATCGTTTCCGTCCGCTGTCTCCGGAAACAGCCGGTCAATGGCGATGGCCGCTCCCCGGGCCACAATGGTCTCCGCATGCTCCGGAATCAGAATTTCCTCCTCCTTCAGGTGCAGCCTCTCCGCGAATACCCTCACCAGGGTGGGATGAAAGGTCAGCGGCCCGCCCTCAAAAATGATCGGCGGCGCCAGCTCCAGTCCCTGGGAGAGACCGCCGATGGTCTGTTTCGCGATGGCGTGAAAGGCAGACAGCGCGATATCCTTCCTGGCCGCCCCCTGAATCAGCAGCGGCTGGATATCCGTCTTGGCGAACACCCCGCAGCGCCCGGAAATATCATAGACATGGCTTCCGGCCGCCGCCAGCGCCTCATAATTTTCCGGCTCCACATCCAGAAGCGCGGCAATCTCATCAATGAAGGCCCCGGTTCCCCCGGCGCAGCTTCCATTCATGCGCATAATATCCGACGCCGTCAGCTCCTTTTTTTCCTCATCATAATGAAAAAAAATCAGCTTGGCGTCCTGACCGCCAAGCTCCACGGCGGTTCTGGCCTGTGGGTACAGGGCGCAGACCGCGGCGGCGTTTGCCACCACCTCCTGAATGTAGGGAACCCCCAAAGCCTCCGCCGCCGGTTTCCCGCCGGAGCCGCACACCGCGGCCCTGAGAACCACCCCGGGGAACTTCTCCGCCGCCTCCTCTAAAAGCGCCGCCGCTGTCTCCATCTGCCTGGCATGGTGCCTCCGGTAGACTGAATAAATCACCTCATATGTATGGGCATCGATGATCACCAGCTTCACCGTGGTGGAGCCGATATCGATGCCCAGTCTCAGTTCCGTTGCTTTTCCTTCTTTTCCGGCTGTTTTCATGACAGGAGCCATCTCTTCCCCCCGCCTGATCAATTCCACCCTCTTTTCTGTATCCTTATTTTTCATCTGTACCGGGTTTCACGCCTCCTTCGCAATCCATCCCGCCACGTCCCCCTGCTCATTGGCGTAGGTCAGTTTCTTCCCGTAGGCCGCCTCATAGGCCGCTGTCTTTTGCCGATAATCCTTATCCATCATCTCCAGGCTGTTGGTCCTCACATCCTTCTGCGGATCCGGATAAATGGTCGGCAGCACGTGCATCACCCACCGGGTCTGATAAAATTCCTCCGTCTCCTGTTGGGGCAAATCCTGGATCTCCACAAAGCAGGAAATCACAGGTACATTATTTACCGCCGCGTAATAATAAGCGCCCCGCTTCGGCGGCCTGGGCTTGCGGTAATTAAACCACATCTCCTGCTCCGGATAAATAAGGATCTTGTCCCCCCGCGCCAGCAGACGGGCGATCTCAGGTTCAAAATACTCGCTGGTGTATTTTTTGCTCTTTGTGATGGGAATATTGTCCACATAATTCATGATAAAGCCCATAAAGCCCGTCATCGCCAGATTGGTCTCCTGCACCACTGTGTACATCCGCCTCTGGCCGCCCCGGCGCATGGTCTCCCGCACCACTGTGTTGTCCAGCTGATTGAAATGATTGCTGGTGACGATGGCGCCGCCCCGGATATCGTCCAGGTTCTCCAGTCCTTCCACCCGTGTGTTCCGATTAAGAAGAAAGTCAAACACATACAGAAAGGCCATGGCCAGCCGGTTTTTCAGCCAGTAGCCCACCGTTCCCTGACTGTTGGCGTAGCGAAGCGCCAGCTCCGTCTTCTGTTCGGCTGTGATACTGGGGTCATCCACCTCGGTTTTCAGGTTGTAATCCCCGTTTTCCGCGTTTTTTCTGATGTTTTGTACTACTTCCGCTCTATTTCCGCCGATGATCATATCTGAATCCCTTCTCTCGTATTTTTCCGGCCTTTCTGATAATCAAATTCTTTCTCTTTCGTATATACGGCTCTGCCGATCATCAGGTCCGAGGCTTTATCCGCCCCGTACTTCCGCCAAAAACCATAATCGGATTTTCTCTTCCGGTTCCTGAGCTTCAGCGATGCTCCTGACCGGATCTTTTCTCCGGCTCCGCATTTCGCCGGGGGTCATAACCGAATTTTCTCCGCTCTGTCTCTGAGCTTCAGCATGGCTCCTCACAGGATCTTTTCTCCGGCTCCGCGTTTCGCCGAAGTTCCTGACCGGATCTTTTCTCCGGCTCCGCGTTTCACCGGGACTCATAACCGGATCTTCTCTCCTCTGTCCCTGAGCTTGCGGAATGTCACCTCCCGCTCATCGTTAGTCGCTGCCTTCCGGATCATGGTCGCCATGCAGTCCGCGTCCGATCGCTTCTGCTCCTCGGAATAGCTTTCCTTATGGCGCAGAATATCCTGATAAAACGGCGATTTCTCAGCGTATTTCCAGAAATATTCCTCATAGGCGATGCCGTCATAGCACCAGGGCTTGGAAAATAAATTGTAATGAATAAGCTTCGGCTCCTTCACAAGCGCCCCGCCCTCCCCGGCCGGCGGCATCACATCCCACTCTCCGTCCAGCAGCACAACCCGTCCCTGACAGATGGCGTTGAGATAGTCCTGATCCGGCGCGATGCAGTCAAAATGCCAGGTGTTCAGCAGCCGCATAAACCGGTCGGCAAATTTTTCCTCCCGCAGAGCCTTTAAATTCATGACCATAATGCCGGAATTAAAGTAGTCCTTGCTTTTCACGCCGATGGACTGCTCAGCGTAATGGGACAGCTCAGGCACCGCCAGCACCGCCTGATCCGTACACACCCCCGAACGCCTGTCCCCGCGCGCCGCGGCAGCCGGCGTTGAATTATCTCCCGGCACCACGATATCGCTGTCCAGATAAATTCCCTTATCATACTGGGGAAACATATCCGCGATAAAAAGGCGAAAATAAATGGTCAGCGTAAAATAATCACAGCGAAGCCAGTTCTCCTTCCGGTCCGTCAGCCAGCTGTAGCTGTCCTTCATCCGGATAAACTGAATTTCAAAGGGCGGCTTTGCGGCAGCCGCAAGCCAGGCCTTGTGCTCCTCGCCAAGATCCTGCTCCAGCACAATAATTTTATAATCATACTCTCCGGACGCGTTCTCCATCATGGAGCGCAGGGCGCAGTCCAGATAAGGCGCGTAATCATCATCAACCGTGAAAAAAACAGGTATTTCCTTCATAAATACTCTCCTCGTATGTACTCCTCCTGAAGATCGTCATATTCCGTCAGCTTCCGCACGCTGTGCACCCGCTCCACCTCCCAGGGCTTCACCGTCAGCGTATGAATCCATGGGAAGAAACGGAATGTGGTGGAAAAATGCTGCATCACTGTGTCCTCATGAAGCCGTCTCTGATCGTTGTATTTTCTGTGGCAGATTTTTTTGGCTCCTGCCAGTTTATTGATGGCGGACTGATCCGGCATGAACATTTTTTTATCTCGGCAAAGGGTGCGGCAGCGCTCAAAAAGGGACGTCTGCCTGATTTTTTTCATATTCAGCAAAAGGACGCCGGAATTCAGGTAATCCATGTGAAAAGGACTGCTTCTGAAAAACCATTTTCCGTAATAATCCAAGGCCCCCGCCACCTCATAAGCTTCCATTTCCTGATGGTAAAAACCTCCCGGACTTCTCCGGCAGACCACATCGTTGTCCAGGTACAAAATCCGGTCAGGTATCTCCGGAATCTGATCGGCGTACAGCCTAAGCATGCAGCAGGGCGTAAAGCGGGTCGCCATATTGGCCGCGGGCATCTGCTTTTGAAACAGCTTAGTGGCGTCGATGAGCCTGACCTGATTCTGAGGATTCTGCTCTTTCACCCGCCCGTCAAGATACCGGATCACCCTCTCAGACACCGGACAGAGCTCTTTTGTGCCGGTCTCCTCCGCCGAAAGGGCGAGCGTCAGGACGATAATATTCAGCTCCTCCTCCACATTTTTCAGCAGAGATAAAACAGAGATGATCAGGCCGTCCTCAATATTCTGATCCCCGCAGTATAAGATGTTGATCACTTGCTTTCTCTCCCTTTTTTCATAGTTTCCGGCACGTCACTCTGCGGGCTTTCGCTCTCATTTATCGCTCCTTTGAATGCCGTCCTTTGAGCTTCTCGGTCTTATTCCCCCGTTTTTCTGACATACCGGATATATTCGCAGTTGCTTTCCTTACTCCGTTCCAGTATGCACTGATAAATTTCATCATGCAGCTTCCTCTGCGCCTCCTTTTTGCCCACCCCCTGATCTGGATAAAAGGGGCCGTCAATGTATGTGGTGATGCCCGGCCTTTGCCCTCTTTGCCTCTTCTGATAGGTCGTGGTCATGCAGTAAGCGGGCGCCCCGAACTGCACCGGATACCGGAAGGAGGTCTCCGGGAAGGGCCGGATAAAATTACAGTAAGGCCACACATGCGCCTCCGGATAAACAATAATGCATCTGCCATGCTCCAGATGATATTTCATCGCGTTCAGAAAAAGCTTCATCCGGGACAGGGACTGGGGCACCGTCAGCGCGCCGAGCATGGGAAGCAGCTTTCCCAGCACCGGGATGCCCAGATTGGCCGCGTCCGCCACCGTGTACAGCCTTTTCGGGAAAATATACATGGCCGGGGCGAAGGCGTCCCCCACAGGCTGGGTGTGATTGCCGTACAGGAAAATCCCCTGTCCTCTGCAGGTTTTGAACTTCTCCCTGCCCACCACCCGGATATGAAGACAAAAGCGCGAATAAAAAAAGCTGAATATCACCGCAATTCCATACAGGAAAGCCGCTGCGGCCCGGTAAAAGATATTCTCATGGAGCCACACAAAATCCTCAGGAAGCTTCTCCTCCTGCCGCCTGCTCTCCACAAAATCGTCTGTATATTCGCGGTAATACCGAACCTCTTCCCTCATTTTCATCCGCTTCCCTGAGGAGACTGTTAAAAAATTAATCTTTTTCTTAACAGCTTCTGAATAGTTCCGCCATCATGCGGCTTTATTTTTCGGAACAGCCATCCTGCGCGGCCCGGGGCATCCTTCCATAGATTTCCCAAAACACGCTCTTCCTATTCCCGGCAATATGCCCTCCTCAAATCCCAACCATGATACCCCTTTAGTTTCAACTCAAAATAAACTGATGAAAAAGAACCGCCCCTGCGACAGCAGAAGCGGTTCCTGACCCGGAAAATTATGAAATTTTGACTTTGCTGATGTTTGTTCCTTACTCTTTTTCCACGGCCCGCCTGATCAGGCAGTCTTTTCCGAGAAATGCCGCTCCATAACAAAGCACTGTCCTGAAGCCCTCCATACGCAGATTCCTCGAATATTGCATCCTCTCAATCTGATCGAGCGCTTCCTGACATTCGCTTTCAAGGGTAGCGTTTTTCTTTTTCCCCGGCCATTTCACTTCAATGACAATGGCTCGTCTGCGACGGCGTTCCTTGACTACAATGTCAGCTCTTCCCTTCCCCTGTTCAGAGTTTGATTTTACCTCATAACCCGCGCCGGAGAACATTCCGGCGACAAACGCGTGGTAAAAGTCTTCTTTGTAGTCGTAGTAGCTGATGGTATCAAAAAGAATATCCGAGACATTCCCGGTCAGCTTCACATCATCCCCGTTCCACCATTCGCTAAACAATTCACTGCGGTCTCTGGACTTGAGCGAGTCCTCAAACCAGGCCTGCACGGTATCTTTGAAAACAGATTTCACTTCTTCATTCGGAATGCGCAGGGAGGTTTTTCCCTCCTGAGGCGTCATTCCCTCCGGCAGCTCTTCCGGAAGAACCTGCGTCAGATAGCCGGTCAGATAGAGAATACTCCATAAATTATCTTCTGAGGAATGAGCAATATCATAAGTCAGATCCTCACGGATCCGTTCCTGAATAACACCACCGGAGAGCAGGGTCTCAAATTTATCGTTTACAAACATATCCGGCAGGTCAATGAAACGCCTGATGATGCTGTTGTGGCTTGTATCCAGCCAGTGATTTCCCGGTCTGGCATGTTCGTCCTGGCTAAGAGCCAGCACATGAAGCAGCACATCCCAGGGACAATAAATCTCCATTTTGCCAAAACGATAGCCGTTATACCACCGTCTCATTTCAGGCAGCGCCTCTGACAGATCCGCATCCGCAAGGATCTGTATCACTTCCGCTTCTGTAAATCCAAAACAATCCTGGTATCTGACATCCGAAATGGAGCTGGAGACAAAATTATTCGCTCCGGTAAATATACTTTCCTTCGCAACTCTCAGGCACCCCGTCACCACTGCAAATTTGAGATTCGGATTGGACTTCCAGGACATCCCCAGAAGCGTCCGGATGACATTCAGCATCTCGTCATAATAGCCGTTATCACTGGCTTTTGCCAGCGGAACATCGTATTCATCTACGAGCAGGATAACCTCCTTCCCATAATGTGCGCACATCATACGAAGCAGGATTGTCAAAGCGTTTTTAACATCAGCGAGCTCACCCTTACGTGCACACAGTCTGGCAAACGCATCCCTGTCTTCCGCATTGACTCTGTCACTCGTTTTCAGATAATAGTGCTCTTTGCACAGATCAGCCAGCACCTGATGCAGCATTTCATACGCATCGGGGAAATCACGCCCGTTCACATCCTTCAACGTCACAAACAATACCGGCCACTGGTTCATCCACTGTGCGCAGAGATCCTTATTTTTTGATATCTCCAGCCGCTCAAAAAGCTCGCGGCGGT
>JAJQCU010000350.1 GCA_021202575.1 Lachnospiraceae bacterium | reverse complement strand
CTCCATGTCCTTCCCGCCGTAAAACCGGGATATCCGCACGCTGGCACCCATACCGATGCCAAGGCAGGAGGCCTGATAAGTGCCGATGAACTGATTGGCCAGAGAAACCGCTGACAGCGAAGTCTCTCCCAGCTGGCCCACCATGACGGTATCCACCAGATTGACGCTCAGGGTAATCAGCGACTGTAAGCCAATGGGAAGAGCCAGGCGGGCCACAGCTTTATAAAATTCTCTGTTTTTACTGATGAGCCTCAAAAGAATCCCCGCACAGGGCAGCCTGCATCGGTATTTTCCAGAGTGCTGCCCGAAGGGATACCATACAGTCTGCAAGACCTTCTTTTTATTTCCTTCCGGTACCGTATCAATTCACCTGAAAGAGGAAAGTCCTGTTCTCAGTATGCCCGGGTTTTTTATTTCCTAAGCTCCGCCTTGATCGTGGCCAGCAGCTCATCAAACTCCTCAAACGCCTGCAGTCCGGGATTGTCCGCCTTTATTTTTTCTGTACTCTTAAATAAGAAACCTGCCTTGCTGGCGTAAATCATATCCAGGTCATTGTAGCTGTCTCCGCTGGCAATGGTCTCAAAGCCGATGGACTGCAGCGCCTTCACCGTGGCCAACTTGGACTTTGCCACCCGCATATGGAAATCCGTGATCTCGCCGTTCTCCGCCACCTCCAGCGTGTTGCAGAACAGCGTGGGATAGCCCAGCTTTTTCATCAGCGGCGACGCGAACTGCTCAAAGGTATCGCTCAAAATCACTACCTGGGTCAGGCTTCTGAGCTCGTCCAGGAATTCCTTCGCCCCCGGCAGCGGATCAATGGTGGCGATCACATCCTGCACTTCCTTTAATCCCAGGCCGTTCTCCTTCAAAATCCTCAGCCTGAATTTCATCAGTTTATCATAATCCGGCTCATCCCGGGTGGTTCTTTTCAGCTCCGGGATTCCGGTGGCATTGGCAAAAGCGATCCAGATTTCCGGTACCAGCACTCCCTCCATATCCAGGCAAACGATGTACATAATCTTGTCTCCTCCTTGAAATAAATCATCGCGAAACGGACATATCCGCTGACGCGTGCATCACTATATAAAAGCTGTATCCGCCCGCCCCTTTTCCTTAAAGCATTCAGGGAAGCAGGAGCCCGCGCTTTTACAGCTTACTACAAAGTACCGCCATTGGCAAGACGGCTTTTTGTGAAAAACAGCGGCTTTTCACAGGGCGGGGAAGAGTAACGGCTTTCTGTCAAATCCTGCAAACCCGCCAATATATTTCTTTACCTTAAAATCAAATTCTGCTATACTGTCTTTGATTAAATCCGGCCAGCCCGGCACACTGCTTTCATCACATGCTCATTTTTATCATGTTCTTTTTGCAAAGCACTGTACCGGTTAAAAGCTGAACCCATATTTTCTTTCACGGAGGTATTTCATGACAAGCAAGGAACTGAAAGAACTGTTTGTAAAGACCTACGGCGAGGGCGGCGAAATCGGCACCTATTTTGCCCCCGGGCGGGTCAATCTGATCGGGGAGCACACCGACTACAACGGCGGGCATGTCTTCCCCTGCGCCCTGACCATCGGCACCTACGGCGCCATCCGGATCAGAGAGGATGATGTGCTGCGCTTCTTTTCCGTCAATGTCCCGAACAGCGGCGTGGTCACTTCCTCGATCCACTCCCTGGCACCCGGAAAGGACACCGGCTGGGCCAATTATCCGAAGGGAGTGGTCTGGGCATTTGAGCAGAAGGGGCATCCCGTCCCCAGCGGCGCCGACATTCTCATTTACGGCAATATTCCCGCGGGCAGCGGCCTGTCCTCCTCCGCCTCCCTGGAGGTGCTGACCGGCCTGATGCTCAGCGATTCCTTCGGCATGAACATCCCCCTGGAGGAACTGGCGCTGATCGGCCAGTTTTCCGAAAATAATTTCAACGGCATGAACTGCGGCATCATGGATCAGTTTGCCTCCGCCATGGGACAGAAGGACTGCGCCATCTACCTGGACACAAACACTCTGGTATAAGAATACGCTCCCATGAAGCTTGAAGTCATCAGTTTGGTTGTGACCGACGGCAATGTGAAGCACAGTCTGGTGACCAGCGAGTACAACACCCGCCGCAGCCAGTGCGAGCAGGCTTTAAAGGAGCTTCAGGAGGTGGTTAATATTCCGTCTCTTGGCGCCCTGACAACAGAAATGTTTGACTTTCTGGCGCCCTCCATTTCCGACCCTGTCATCCGCAGGCGCGCAAAGCACGCGGTCTACGAGAACCGCCGCACCATCGACGCCGTGGAAGCGCTGAAGACCGGAGACATTGAGCTTTTCGGCAGACTGATGAACGCCTCCCACATTTCCCTGCGGGATGATTTCGAGGTTTCCTGCGAGGAAATGGACATTCTGGCCGAGGAAGCCTGGAAAATCGAGGGCTGCCTTGGCAGCCGCATCACCGGCGGCGGCTTCGGCGGCTGCACGGTCAGTCTGGTAAAGGAGGATGCCATCGACACCTTTATTTCCCAGGTGGGCGCAGCCTACACAGAGCGCACCGGATTAAAGGCGGACTTTTATGTAGTGGATATCGGCCAGGGGGCTCACACTCTCTGAGCCATAAAGCGGCAATTACCTTTTAGCAACAAAACGAGGCGGGTTGTGTACCGGCATTTTCCCGCGTAATCCTGCCTCCTTTCTTTCATTGTCAATTTGAAAACAGGAGTACGTTTATGAGCATCACAGTTACCGATTTCGGCCTCACCTCCAAAGGGCAGGCCGCAAAATTATATACCATCACCAACCAGAACGGCTGCCAGGCTCAGTTCACCGATTACGGCGCCATCTGGGTCAACGTAAAGGTTCCCGCGGCGGACGGACCCCTGGACATGCTGCAGCACTTCGACAGCTCCGCCGGTTATGAGACCGACATGGGTCACCACGGCTCCCCCATCGGCCGTGTGGCCAACCGCATCGCGGGTGCGGGTCCCGCCTTTATTTTAAACGGCCGGACCTATCCCCTGCCCGCCACAGACCAGGGCTATGGACAGGATATCAATCTCCACAGCGGTCCCAACTATTATGACAAACGCCTGTATCAGACGGAGCCGGATGAACAGGACAACAGCATTCGCTTTTCTCTTTTCAGCCCACACATGGACCAGGGCTATCCGGGAAATCTGAAGCTGGCCGTCACCTATCAGCTCACCGATGACAACACGGTCAAAATCAGCTATGACGCAGTCTGCGATAAGGATACGCTGTTTAACATGACCAACCATGCGTATTTCAATTTAAACGGGCAGGGAACCATCTGGCAGCACAGATTATGGATCGATTCCACCCGCTATACCGAATCCGTGGACTGCGTTCCCACGGGCCGAATTCTTCCGGTGGCTGACACCAGATTTGATTACACGAAAGAACGCCCCGTGGAAAATTTCCTGGACGACAACTGGTGTCAGGAGCCCCACCATTGTCTGGAGAAGCCCCGCATCCGCTGCACGGGCGATCAGACAGGCATCGCCCTGGAGGTACATACGGATCTGCCCGGGTTCCAGCTTTACACCTCGCCGGACGCGCCCGGAGCCTGGAAGGGCAGCATGACCAACGCCATCTGCTTTGAGAGTCAGTTTTATGTCAACGCGGTCAATATTGACAATCCGGAGTTTGAAAAGCCCATATTGAAGGCGGGGGAGCCGTTCCATTCGGAAACCTGGTATCATTTTATTTTCTAACCCACCCAAAGGAGAATTCAACCATGCTTTCTACTTATATTGCGGCGCTTGCCGATTATGGGATCCGCAAGGGACTCACCCCCTCATGCGAAAGAATCTACACTATCAATCTGCTCCTGGACGTCATGCATGAGGACAGTTTCGGGGAGCCGGAGCAAATTCCTGAAATGAGTCTGGAGGAAATTCTGGATGGCCTGCTTCGGGAAGCCGTTTCCCGCAATCTGATCCCCGACAGCATCACCTACAGGGACCTGTTCGACACAAAGCTGATGAACTGTCTGCTGCCCCGTCCTGCCCAGGTGCAGAAAACCTTTTTTGAAAAATACGCCCAGTCCCCTGAGACAGCCACCGACTGGTTCTATCAGTTCAGCCAGGACACCAACTATATCCGCCGGGACCGGGTCCAGAAGGATCGGAAATGGAAGGTGGACAGCCCCTATGGGCAAATCGACATCACCATCAATCTGTCCAAACCGGAAAAGGATCCTCTCGCTATCGCCGCGGCCAAAACTGCGAAGAACACCGCCTATCCCAAATGCCAGCTCTGTGTGGAGAATGAGGGCTACGCGGGCAGAGTGGACCACCCCGCCAGGGAGAATCACCGCATCATTCCGCTGACCATCAACAACAGCGACTGGTGCTTCCAGTATTCCCCCTATGTGTATTACAATGAGCACTGCATCGTGTTCAACCGGGAGCACACGCCCATGAAGATCGACCGGGCAGCCTTTATCAAGCTCTTCGACTTCGTGAAGCAGTTTCCACACTATACGCTGGGCTCCAACGCCGACCTGCCCATCGTGGGCGGCTCCATCTTAAGCCACGACCACTTCCAGGGCGGCCACTATACCTTCGCCATGGCGCGGGCGCCCATTGAGATTCCGGTAACCCTGCCCGGCTTTGAGGATGTGGAGAGCGGGATTCTGAAATGGCCCCTGTCCGTCATCCGCATCCGCCACCAGGACAGTGAGCGCCTCATCGACGCCGCGGAGCATGTACTGAAGGTGTGGAGAGGTTATACCGATGAAGCAGCCTTCATCTACGCTTTCACCGACGGGGAGCCCCACAATACCATCACCCCCATCGCCCGCAAGACTGGGGACACCTATGAGCTGGATCTGGTGCTGCGCAATAACATTACAACCGAAGAGCACCCCCTGGGCGTCTACCATCCCCACGCCAATCTGCACCATATCAAAAAGGAAAATATCGGCCTGATTGAAGTCATGGGGCTGGCTGTCCTGCCGGCCCGGCTGAATCAGGAAATGGATTTATTAAAGGAAGCCATTCTGGCCGGAAGGGATATCGCGGCGGATGAGACGCTGAAAAAGCACGCCGACTGGGTGGCGGAATTTCTGCCAAAATATGATGACGTGAACGCTGACAACCTGGACGCTGTTTTACAGGAAGAAATCGGCAAAGTCTTCGTCCGGGTGCTGGAGGATGCCGGTGTATACAAGTGCACCCCTGAGGGAAGAGCGGCGTTGCTGCGGTTTATCGGCAGCCTGTAAAAAGAGAAAAACAAGAGAGTACCTCCGGTGTTAAGAGGTACTCTCCTTTTTATTACAGCTCCTCAAATGTGGCCCTGATCGCTTTAATGAAATCCAGGCTGTTCAAAATCACCGGATTCTCGCAGGTGGAAATCAGCGACAGACTCTTCGTCATCTTGCCGTCCTCAATGGTCTTCACGCAGGCCTTCTCCATCCTGTCCGCGTATTCCACAAGCTCCGGAATGCCGTCCAGCTCGCCCCGCTTTCTCAGCGCCCCGGTCCAGGCATAGATGGTGGCGATGGAATTGGTGGAGGTCTCCTCCCCCTTTAAATGCTTGTAATAATGGCGCTGCACCGTGCCGTGGGCCGCCTCATACTCATAAACACCGCTGGGGGACACCAGCACGGAGCTCATCATGGACAGGTCACCGTAAGCCGTGGCCACCATGTCAGACATGACGTCGCCGTCATAATTCTTACAGGCCCAGATGAAACCGCCCTCGGAGCGGATCACCCTGGCCACCGCGTCGTCGATCAGTGTATAGAAATACTCGATGCCCAGCTCCCCGAACTTTTCCTTATATTCTGCGTCATAAATCTCCTGAAAAATATCCTTGAAGCTATGGTCATACTTCTTGGAAATCGTATCCTTGGTGGAGAACCACAGATCCTGCTTTGTATCCACGGCGTAATTAAAACAGGCCCGCGCGAAGCTGGTAATGGATTCCTTTGTATTATGAATTCCCTGAAGGATGCCCTCGCCGGTAAACTCATGGATGGTCTCCCGGATCCGGGTTCCGTCCTCGCCGGTAAAGACTAACTCCGCCTTTCCTGGCCCGGGAACTTTGATCTCCGTGTTTTTATATACATCCCCGTAGGCATGACGGGCGATGGTGATGGGCTTTTTCCAGTTGGAAACATAGGGAACGATGCCCTTCACCAGGATAGGCGCTCTGAACACCGTGCCGTCCAGGATGGCCCGGATGGTGCCGTTGGGACTCTTCCACATTTCCTTCAGATTATACTCCGTCATTCTGGCAGCATTGGGGGTGATGGTGGCGCATTTGACAGCCACGCCGTACTTTAAGGTGGCATTGGCGCTGTCCACCGTCACCTGGTCATTGGTCGCGTTCCTGTGCTCCAGGCCCAGGTCGTAATATTCCGTCTTCAAATCAATATAGGGAAGGATCAGCTCCTCCTTGATCATCTGCCAGAGGATTCGGGTCATTTCGTCCCCGTCCATCTCCACCAACGGCGTCGTCATCTTAATTTTAGCCATTATCATTCTCCTTTTTTTCTAAGCGCTCAGGGCTTCTGAGCTTTCGCTTTCCTGAGGTGCATCCAACTACAGGCAGCTGTTCACCTCCAATATCAGAGATGCACCCAAATGCAGACAACTGTCCGCCTCCAAATATCGAAGATGCACCCAACTACAGGCAACTGTCCGCCTCCAATACCTGTTGCACAAAAGAATGGCTGCAGTCCTGCGGCCATTCGCTTGTATCATTGTATACACAACTTCTTTTTCTGTCAAGAGTTTCAGTGAAATTAACTTCTCAGCTGAATTAACTTCTCAGCAAATTAACCTCTCTGCCCGTATTGTTACTATTCACAGTAACCCCGTATCTTCCCCGTCTCTCAGTGGGATATTCCCAGCCTGACCATCAAAGCTTCCTGGAGCACCTTTGAAAAGTTCAAGTTTTCTCTGACAGCCGCTTCGTTGAGCCACTCCGGGATGCTGAGAGTCTTTTTCACCGCCCTTGAGCAATGCTTTCTCCGGTATTCCATCATGTCAAATTCAATCACCACAAGGAAACCGGTACCCGTCTCAATTTCCTCCGGGGCAGAGGCTTTTGGCAAAGTCTCTTTTGCGTCTTCCATCGTGGAAAGAGACAGCCCCAGCGCTTCCACTGCCATCTCATAGGCCTTCTGCATATCCTCGCCCTGTGTGAAGCATTCCGGAATATCCGGGAATTCTACCCAGAACCCGCCTTCCTCCGCTTTATGAAAAACTGCCGGATAAAATAATTTATTCATAATCATCCTTTTCCTGTTCCGCCTCCTTCAATCCCGCCTGTTTTAAAATTGCCTGCTCTAATCCTCTTTTCAGGTCACGCGAATGTACCGGGACAATCACCGTTCTTCCAGTCCTGATATTTTTACATTTTACATGTGAACCATTCTGTCCAATCTCCTGAAAGCCGTTCTTCTTTAGTAACTTCAACATTTCCCGTGAAGTCATTGGCATTATTTTCTCTCCCTTCCTATTTTATTACGTATTTTTACGTGTGTCAATGCTATATTCACATTTTACTACGGAATCCATGAAGATTCGGACGATATATCGCCCCAAATGAAGCTTTTTCAGGAATCGCAATCGGCGCCCTTTCAGACGCCGATTTACGCTTCTTCTTTTCAATTATGAATTTAGGAGCCGGCGAAAAATAACATCATAAGCTATTTCCCTGCCGGGTACTCATTCACCAGATCCGCCCTGAGATTGTCCGGCGTGGGCTCGTACCTGACCGTCTTCTGGACCGTCTGCCCATCCTCATTCACCAGATAGGTGACCTCGATCAGATTCTCCTCCGGCAGATATCGCGATGTAACCGAACGGGAAATCAGGTTCTCCACCTGCTCCGGCAGTTCAAAGCATCCCTGGTAAATCAGGCCGTCCTCCTGATAATAGATGTAGGCATACTGGGCTCCATCCGCTCCGTAAATCACGTTGCAGATCAACTCCCTCTCTCCGTCCCCATCCACGTCCACCAGGAAGTTAACCTCCTCCGGATCACCGCCCCAGCCGGTGCCCAGTTCAATCACTTCCCCGTCCTTCACACCATAATAATAATTCATATGCCAGTACGAGGTGCCGTAATTCGCGTAAAACGCCGGATACCCCATCAGCTCGCCCACGCTGGCCAGCTTATAATCTCTGGCATCCATAATTGGAGAATAAACATAGGTGACATTCTGAACGTCAATTTCCTCCTCCCCGTCCTCCGTCACCTGCACCAGCTGCACAGTCCTGCCCCGTACCTTGTCCTGAAGACGGAACAGGCAGCTGTCCACGGTCAGCATTTCATAAATCTGATCCTCCGCGACCTGCACATCCGACAGCTCATAGGCGCCGTCCACAATTTTGTAATCCTCCACCAGCGTTACTCCCAGCGGATAGCCGGAATATCCCGACGCAATAGGGGCGAAGGCACGCAGCACAAACTCCCCGTCCGCATTGACTCCGCACTCGATGCTCTCCTCAAAGGGCGCCTGATACACAGGGGCTTCTTCTGAGACCGTTTCCTGCCATTCCAGCCCGTACTCTGTCACCGCCCCCTCACTGTCATAGAGTCCCAGCGCAATCGCCTGCTCTATGAAGGCCTCATCCAGCTCCACCCAGGAATCGATTTTGTAATCCGGAATGGAAAGATGGACCAGATACTCATCGCACAGCTCGATCGAATAATCAAAAGCGTGGCTTTCCTCATTCATATTCCAGGCCATGCTTCCCAGAGCCGTATACCCCTTTTCCCCGGAAAGATAAATATTCTGCTCCACCGCCGTGCCGACCGCGATGGAATATGGCACCCAGATAATAATATCCTTCGTCTCATCCCCGTTCAGGTCATACAGTACGATCCTCGGCACCGACAGGGCGCTGACATAATACGCGGAATCATTTCCCGCGAATAGATATTCCTCCTCATTGATGGCCAGGTAAGCGCCGGAGCCTGTGGCGCCAGAGGAAAGCGCAAGCTCAATACCGTCCTCCTCAGAGGTGAAAATGTACTGCTCTCTTCCATCCTCCCCCGCCTCCACGTACACCATCTCACTTTCCTCCAGCAGCGTCAGAGCCTCCCAGGTATCCAGCGGAAGCTCCTCCTCGGAAAGCTCCTCATCCTCTGTCTCTTCCGCCTCCGAAGACTCAGCCGCTCCGCCCGAAGCTTCCTCATCACTGTTCGTTCCGCTGCCGGACGAAATGGTATTTTCCTCCACGGCGGGAATGCTGTCCTCCTCCTCCGCGGACGACCACCAGGAACAGCCGCTGAGGCTCCCCATCGCCAGCGTAAGTACCAAAATCAAAGCAAGCTTCCTTTTCATCTATCTCTCCTCTCATCAGCCTTTATGCCGTACCCTTACCGTTTACTTTTTCATGGTAGCATTCAAAGCCATCGGCTGTCAACTCGCAGATTCTTATGATTTTCTTAATATTCGGAATTTCCCGCGAAATAAGGGGAAGGACCGGTTTCCCGATCCTCATACCGCCTTATACCTCTCAGTCTCGCGTAATACCATATTTCCTGCATAGATTATCAAACTCCTCGCTTCCCACAAAGCCCTCAAACACGTCCTCCCTGCTGTATCCCATACTCTGCATCCGGTTCAGCCAATCCGCCTTTCCGGCTTCATCTGGCTCTCTGTCAAAGAAAGCTTTATATAAATACTCCACAAAGGATTCGTCAGTCAGATTTTTATTTGTGAACTCCTGGGAAAAGATAAACCCGTACGCTGCGTCCCTGCCGCTTTTGGTATGGGCCCACAGCTGGCCTGTCCAGTCCGCCAGTCCCGCGTCATCCGGTTCCCGGTCAAGACAGGTATTATACAGCCGCGTCACAAAGGCCGTGACGCCGTCCGTCTCCCCACAGACGGAGCAGGATCCATGAGGCACCGTGCCGTACTGAGGGATTTCAATCGGATCGCCCAGGGTAATACCGTACGTATTGCAGATATTCTGGAATTCCGTGCTCTGGGAAAATCCGTTGAAGACCTCCTCCCTTGTGGCGCCGGTTTCCAGCCTGTTCACCCAGTCCGCCAGCCCCGCGTCATCGTATTCCCGACCCATAAACGCCCGGTACAGCTGCTTCACATAATCTGTATTGCAGAAGTTATAGTTCTGAAATTCCTCGCTGAAAATGAAGCCATACGCAACAGAAGATCCCGTCTCCTGGCCGGTGGCCAGGCGGTTGACCCAGTCCGCCAGCCCGGCCTCGTCAGGTTTCCTGTTCAGGCATACCTGATACAGCCGTGTGACAAATTCCTCAAGCTGTTCCGTGTCAGCGATATCATCCCCCCAGCTCTCGGCATCCGCCCCATTACCTGAAGTGCCGGATGCTGTATCAACAACCGCCGAATACGCTCCCTCTTCACCGTGGGCACAGGTGGTGATATCGCTGCTGAGCGCCGTCACAGTCACATAATATCTTCCCTCGCCGTATGAAGAAAGCGCCTCAGAAAAATCCGTGCTGTACATCATGCTGACTCCGCTGCTCCATGCCGCGGTCAGGCTCCTTATGCCATAAACTCTGCTCAGGGTGCCGTCATCCTGCTCCTTGTACAAATACAGAGTGTATCCTCCCGCATCCGCCAGGCCAAAAAAGTAAAATACTCCTTCGTTTTCGGTATCCCAATACCCTGTGACGCTTCCCAGCGCTGTATCCGGACGTTCGTAAACCTTTTCCGCCGACCATTCCGACCAGTCGCTGTCAGAATATGCCGAATCATCCTCCGCGTTCGCCATGACGCGGAAACAATAGGTCCCCGACTCCGTAATACTGAGAGAAACGGAACATGTCACGACTCCACTCCCTGATTCTGACATAGTGAACAGCTCAAAGCTGTATCCGTCTTTACACACCTCAATACTGTATCCGCCCGCGGCTCCCTCTACAGAATTAAACTGAACGTCAAAGCTGTCTGTCCAGGCAAGACCTGCCGGCGCCGCCAGCTGAGCCGTACCACTGCCCGTATCTGACGCCGTCACCCTTACCTTCACTCCCGCTGCCGCGGCAAGCAGCAAAACCATTGTCAGAATACGGAGCGCGTACATGAAGCCCTTTCTCTGCATTTTAACCTCTCCTTTTGCAATGATAAAATTTCTTCCTTTTTCGACTTTTTCATCATAAACTCGCCCGTCTCTTTCGTCAACCGCATTTGTGAGGTTTCCCCCTGAGTTACACAAAGAAAAAGACCGGTTTCCCGATCCTTTTCTCTCGTCTGTTCCGACAAAACGTACAGCAGAGCAGCCATTATTTCATTCAATGGTTAAAGCAGCAAAAGAATATGATACCGCTCAGTCTCTCGTAATACCATATTTCCTGCAAAGATTATCAAACTCCTGGCTTCCCACAAAGCCGTCAAACACGTCCTCCCTGCTGTATCCCATGCTCTGCATCTGGTTCAGCCAGTCAGCCTTTCCAGCTTCGTCCGCCTCCCTGTCAAAGAACGCTTCGTATAAATACTCCACAAAGGATTCGTCAGTCAGATTTTTATTTGTGAACTCCTGGG
>JAJQCU010000078.1 GCA_021202575.1 Lachnospiraceae bacterium | reverse complement strand
CTCCGAGGGCTTTTTAAACCGGCTGCCCATGTAGATCTAGCAGGACTACAAATCAATAAATAAAAAAACAAGGGAGAAACGCACTCCCAGGATGTCCACATTTTTGCAGGACTCCGGATCCAGTCCATCCGTGTTAGGCGAATCGGACGGATTTTTGATAGTAATGCCGATGAAGCGCAGGTTTTTGGAAAAGAACGGATGCAGCGTCCAGGACGGGGAGTTGCACACCGTAATGCCTTGCAGAGTCACGTCCTTACAGTTGTTGATGTGGAACAGCCTGGGACGGAATGCTCCCCTCATGACCTTGGGATTATTCCACCAGTCCTCCTTGCTTGCATTGCCGTTGATGGTGCCCGCGCCGTAAATAATCACATTCTTGGCCTGATAGCCGCTGATGATGGCCGCGTACATGGGCAGCGGATTGCCCTCCCAAGTGCCCAGGAAATACTCGTCCGTCTCATCATAGCTCTCAATACTGGGAGGCATGGTCACAAATTTACTCCTGTCAGTAAAGGCCTTCAGCTCCGCGCCCTCCGCCAGCTCCAGCCGCAGATTGCTCTTTAAAAATAAAGAGGTAATGCGGTAGGTCCCCGCCGGAATCAGCACTCTGCTGTATTTGGGGCAGGCCATGATGGCCGCCTGAATAAAGTGGGTATCATCCGACACGCCGTCGCCCTTTGCGCCGAATTTACGCACATCCAGGGTCACATATTCATAATCCGTGGTAAATTCCAGACTTCCCTCCAGCGTCTCCCCGTCGTAAATCTCCGCCAGATAGCGCGTCTCCGGCTTTAAGTCAAAAAGATTGGTGATCGTCCGGTCAGTCCCGCCATATTCTTTTCCGTTCAGACAGATCCGGTACGGTTTTTTTGTAAAATAACGGCCGCCGTCCTCAAGCTCAATCACAGCACTTCTGGCTGTACTCATAATCAGCGTAATATTCATCATTTTATGCCTCCTGAAGTGCCTTCGCGGTGTCGATATATTTTTCCGCCAGAATGATGTCCATGCCGCAGGCTCTCTCTATGGACGCCCCAACAGAACGAACCGCCGCGCCGTGCTGCCCCTGCGCCGTCATCAGAGTCTCCTTCATGCAGCTGCGGAACATGTCGATCAGCTCCCGGTACATTTCATAGATTTCCGGGCTGATGGCGTCGATGCATTTCACCATCATATCCAGATAGTAAGCAGCGTTCTCTAAAGACAGGTCACGGCCATCCCGGGGAGACAGGGCACGAAGCTGCGCCATCAGATCCATATAGCCCTTTTTGCCGTTGGCCTTCGTCTCATAAAGCATGTATACCGGGTACACATAGCCTCCGGCCTCATAGACATTGTTCGAAACAGCGGACAGATCGAAAACGCCCAGCTCATTTCTCGGAAACGCCTTCAGCTCCTCCACGGTTTCTTTCACCGTGTCAGAGGTGAAATCGCCGCTTTTCATGGCCTCGTATGCCTGAATCAGTCTTTCTTTCATAATAATCCTTTCGCGCGTTTTCATATAAAAGCCTGATATCCATACTCTTAGCCGTACACACCCGCAGGGAGTACCTTGCGTATATACGGCCCGAAGTCCGGCTATTGACAACACTTTTATAATAAGCATGCCGGAAACAGGGAACAGAATCTGCCCAATATTTCCGGCATCATGTGTGATCTTATAAGGTAACGCCCTGCTTAAAGATGGCCATGTCGTGGAAGCCGTTTAACTCCGAGCAGACCTTCTCGCCGGAGGCCACCGCCACCACATAGTCAAACAGCTTCTGCGCGGTGTCCGCCATGGTCTGGTCCTCCACCAGCACGCCCGCGTTGAAGTCAATCCAGTTGGATTTCTTGCCCGCCAGACGGGAGTTGGTGGAGATCTTCACCGTAGGCACCGGGGACGCGAAGGGAGTGCCCCTGCCTGTGGTGAACAGCACAATATGCGCGCCGCTGGCCGCCAGCGCTGTGGAAGCCACCAGGTCGTTGCCGGGAGCGCTCAGCAGATTCAGCCCCGGTGTGGAAACGCGCTCACCGTAAGACAATACGCCCTTCACCAGAGAGGAACCGGACTTTTGCGTACATCCCAGGGACTTGTCCTCCAGGGTAGAGATGCCGCCCTTTTTATTGCCCGGGGACGGATTCTCATAAATGGTCTGATTGTGAGACTTAAAATAATTCTTAAAATCATTGATCAGATCCACGGTCTTGTGGAACAGCTCTTCGTTGGCGCAGCGGTTCATGAGAATCGTCTCCGCGCCGAACATCTCCGGCACCTCCGTCAGGATGGTGGTGCCGCCCTTGGATACCAGAATGTCGGAGAAGCGTCCCACGCAGGGATTGGCGGTGATACCCGAAAAGCCGTCCGAGCCGCCGCACTTCATGCCGATCACCAACTTGGAAACACTGATGGGTTCTCTCTCAAAACCGGATGCGTAATCAATCAGCTCCTTACAGAGTTCAACGCCGTCCGCGATCTCATCATCGGATTCCTGACAAACCAGGAACTTCACACGATCGGGGTCCACCTCGCCGATATAGGGCTTCAACACATCGATGTTGGAATTCTCACAACCCAGTCCCAGCACCAGCACGCCGCCCGCGTTGGGATGATTGATCAGATCCGCCAGAATGGTGCGGGTGTGCTCCTGATCGTCGCCCATCTGGGAGCAGCCGTATGGATGGGTAAAGGTGATAACCTCATCCACAGAGCCCTTCACATACTCATTGGCCTTTTTCACAATCAGCTTGGCAATGTCATTGACACAGCCGACAGTGGGAACGACCCATATTTCATTGCGCACGCCGACCTTGCCGTCCGGGCGGTTGAAGCCCATGAAGGTCACATCCTCCGTAGTCTTCTCTTCGTAAGGAACCGGCTCATAGGTGTACTCCAGCAGATCGCCCAGAGCTGTCTTGATATTGTGGGTGTGAATCCACTGCCCCGCTTTAATGTCCTGTTTCGCGTTGCCGATGCGGAAACCATATTTGATTACAGGGCTTCCCTCAGGGATATCCGCAAGCGCCATCTTGTGACCGGCAGGAATCTCTTCCTGCGCGGTCACGGTTAAATCATCGGAGACCCTGACAACAGTGCCGGGTCCGAGCGTCTCGATAGCCACCACCACGTTGTCATTGTCATTTATTCTTAAGAAACTTTGCATAACGCAGCCCTCATTCCGTTTGCCTTGATGTCAGCCAGATAAGCGGTAACCGCAGCCTTCGTATCCGCCACTAAAGTCAGATCCTGGCCGAAGAAATCCTCATTGGAAAGAACCGCTTCCACGAACTCTTCCGTGGACTTCTGGGAATTCTCAGCGAAGAATTCAAGCACCGCGGCATCGTCCTGCACCAGATACTCTTCCTCTCCTCTGTGTCCCACCAGCTTGCCGTCGCGGATCTCGGAACCGGTATAGAACGCCATCAGAGCCGCGATGGAAAATGCCAGATGGGTCGGAATCTTCCCGGTCTTCTCCACATAGCCTAAGTAGGACGGCAAGCATCTCGCCTTCCACTTGGAGACGGAATTCAGAGAAATCGCCATCAGCGCGTGGTCCACATATGGATTCTCAAAACGAAGCTCCACAGCCGCCGCGAAGGCTTCCAGCTCCTCCTTCGGAAGCATCAGAGTCGGGATCACCTCATCATACAGGGTCGCCTTGATGAACGGGCGGATATCCTTGTCCTTCATGGCGTCTCTCACAATGTTATAGCCGCACAGATAAGCCGCCAGCACGAAAGAGGTATGAGCGCCGTTCAGGATACGGACCTTGCGCTGCTTGTACGGCTTCTGATTGTCCGTAAAGATCACGTCCATGCCGGGCATGTCCGCCATCACCTTATCTAACGGGAACTCGCCGCTGATGTCCTTCTCAGACTCAATCACCCAGAGAGCGAAGGGCTCCGCGGTCACCAGGATCTTGTCCTGGTATCCCAGCTTCTCCCACTCCTGCTCGATGGTGGCTCTCGGATAACCGGTCACGATGCGGTCTACCAGAGTGGAGGTGAAAATGCAACTCTCATTGACCCAGGCCTTAAAGTCGGCGTCCAGGCCCCACAGGTCAATCAGCTGGTTGACGCACTTCTTTAACATAATGCCGTTGTCGTCGATCAGCTCCACGGGCAGCATCACAAGGCCCTTGTCCGCCGCGCCGTTAAATGTGGTAAATCTTCTGTATAAAAACTCATCCGTGGGATCATACACAATGCCCGCCTCTGTGGTATTGGAAACCACAAAACGCAGGGTGTCGATCTCAGCTAAGGACATGTATTTGTCATACTCCGTCGCTGTATCCACGATATCCTTCACGGAGGTAATCACCCTGTTGAGCACCTTCGCCTCGCCCTCCACGATGCCCCGAAGAGATACGGTGTACTGGCAGTCCTGCTCATGGAACATGTCCGTGCTGCCGAAGGGAATCGGCTTGATCAGCACAATATCGCCGTCAAACAAGCCCTTCTCGTTGGCGATATCAATCATGTAGTCCACAAAGGCCCGCAGGAAATTGCCCTCGCCGAACTGTACTACCTTTACCGGTCTGTCCACCTTTTTGGTGACAGTTTTGTTTAATTGCTCCATACCTGTTCTCCCATCTGTCATTTTTTATGATACTGCCGGGGTAATGGAACCGCCCCTGTGACGCCGCGGCTTATCTCATGGAACGCCATGGCGTCAGTTTCCCATTGTTACTATGCACAAAAAAACACTTTCCGCACCCAACAATTACATAAATTTTATATCAAAACGGGATATTCGTCAATGCGGTTTTGAGAAATTATGGAATTAATGTTAACATTCACAGAACCCACAATTGTAAAAATTCCCTCATAACTCCTTGTGTTTCACAGATTTATGACTTATAATAAATTCAATCGTGCAAAAAAGATTCCGCATGATTTCATCAAGCGGCCAGAAGGCTTTCCCGCGAAGCACCCGTGGGCATTTGATGGATACGTATTTATGGAGGTAAGGCAAAAAATGAAGAAATTTATGGACGAGAACTTTCTGCTGGAGACAGAAACGGCCCAGAAACTGTATCACGAATATGCAGCGACCACTCCCATCCTGGATTATCACTGTCATATCAACCCCAAAGAGATCGCCGAGGACCGCAAATTTGACAATATCACCCAGGTCTGGCTGGGCGGCGACCACTACAAGTGGCGCTTCATGCGCTCCTGCGGCGTGGAGGAGAAATACATCACCGGCGATTCCTCCGACAAGGAGAAGTTTTTCAAGTGGGCTGAGTGCCTGGGCAAGGCCATCGGCAATCCGCTCTTCCACTGGTCTCATTTAGAGCTGCAGAGATATTTCGGTTATTATGGCGTGTTAAATAAAAACACCGCCGAAGAGGTCTGGAACCTGTGCAACGCGAAGCTCCAGGAGGACTCCATGAGCGTGCGCAACCTGATCCGTCAGTCCAACGTGACTCTGATCTGCACCACCGATGACCCGGTGGACAGTCTGGAGTGGCATCAGAAGATTAAGGCTGACGAAAGCTTTGAGGTGAAGGTGTTGCCCGCCTGGAGACCGGACAAGGCCATGAACATTGAGAAGCCGGAGTACCTGGACTATCTGGCGACCCTGTCCAAAGTCAGCGGCATCGAGATTAAGAGCTTTGCCGACCTGAAAGCGGCCCTCGTCAACCGCATGGAATTCTTTGCAAGCCAGGGCTGCTGCGTCTCCGACCACGCTCTCGAGTATGTAATGTATGAGCCCGCTTCCGATGAGGAGATCGAGGAAATTTTCGCGAACCGTCTGGCAGGCAAATCTGTATGCAAGACCTGCGAGCTGAAATTCAAGACCGCTTTCATGCTTTTCGTGGCGAAGGAATACAACCGGCTGGATTGGGCCATGCAGCTCCACTACGGTTGCAAGCGGGATAATAATGAGCTGATGTATCAGTCCCTCGGCCCGGACACCGGCTACGACTGCATCAACAATTACGCTCCCAGCGCCCAGATGGCGGATTTCCTGAACGCCCTGATCAAAACCGATCAGCTTCCCAGGACCATCATCTATTCCCTGAACCCCAACGACAATGAGGCCATCGGCACCATTCTGGGCTGCTTCCAGGATTCCACCGCGGTAGCCAAGATTCAGCAGGGCAGCGCCTGGTGGTTCACCGCCCACAAGGTCGGCATGCAGAACCAGATGATTTCTCTGGCAATCTGGGCAACTTAAGCGGCTTCGTGGGCATGCTGAACTACTCCAGAAGCGTCTTATCCTATACCCGGCATGAATATTTCCGCCGCATCCTCTGCAACCTGATCGGCAACTGGGTGGAGAACGGGGAGTATCCCTGCGACTGGGAGATGCTGGAGGAGATTGTCAGAGGTATTTCCTACAATAACGCGAAGAAATATTTCAAGTTTCCGTTAGACTGACAACATAAGAACAGCTTCAGACCTTTTCCGGAATATTTTTTCGTGAATATTTTCCACAAAAGAATACTCTACGGGCCGCCCTGAAGCTTCTCTTATAAAGGACCCCGTCAACTTTTCAAGAAAAGAGGTATTTCAATTATGCTCAGCATTATTTCATCCATCATCATCGGCGCCATCTGCGGCTACGTAGCCGGACAGATCATACATGTGGAGGGCGGCCTGATCTTCAACATCGTCCTCGGCATTATCGGCGGCTTCGTGGGCGGCCTGCTCTTCGGGCTGATCGGCATTTCCTTCAATGGCATTATCGGCGGCATCATCTGCGGTGTGATCGGCTCCTGCCTCCTGATCTGGATTGTCAGGAAGATCAGAAAGTAGTATATATTATTCTTTCAACTTGTTCAGCAAAAAAGAGCTCCCTTGAAAAGCGGTAAGGGAGCTCTTTTTGCCTATTGCTTTCTACAACTTATGTAACCAAACGGGCTATGCCTATTATAGTACCATAGGACAAGAGGGTAGCTTGCGGGGAATTATCCCGTCATTTACTTTAAAGTCTCAGGGGTAGTGCTGCATTTAATGGTAATGACATTGTGAAAAACAAGTGGTTAGAGATTCCGAAAAGTATTTGACTAAGAAAAGGGAGAGACGTTAAACTATAATAGACGCGGAACGAAGATATTAAAGGAATCAGACGGGGAGGTTCAGAAATTGTCAGGTAAGACTTATGCGTATGTTGGAAACTGGAGCACAAAAGGCGATGGCGGGATCGGAATATATGAATACGATCCGTCCACCGGTGAGACGAAATACATCAAAACAGTCAGAGAGGATATTGTGGCAGGTCTTATAATCGCCGACAGGAAGCGCGGCGTTATATACAGCATTGACGAGCGCAGTGATAATCCTGATATGCCGGCAAAGAGCGGAGGAGGACGTGTTTTCTCGCTGCGCGTTGACCCGGAAACAGGGTATCTTGAGGAGGTGAGCCGCCAAAGCTCGTTCGGCTCGATGCCCGCATACATAACGGACGACGGAACGGGAAACGGACTTTTGCTGTGCAACCATTCCGGAAATGCATACATCACCCGCATTGTTAAGGAAGAGAGCGGGCGGTACAGTCTTGAAAGCATTTTTAGCGACACGACGATCGTACACTATCCTATCAATGACGACGGCGGCCTGGGGAGCCCTGATGATATATATATAACCCCGACGGAGGGGGAGTTCTACTCCTGCCTTCACTCTGTCAATCTTGCACCAGACGGTCACTCCCTTGTGGTGTGTGAGCGCAATCAGGACAAGGTATACCTTATGCATTTTGACGCAGACAGCAAAAAGCTGATTCTTGACGGCGCCGTGCAGTTTGAGCGGGGCAAGGGCATAAAGGACGGACACTGCCCCCGTTACAGCGCATTCCATCCGACAAAGCCATTCGTTTATATTAACAGCGAGTACCTACTGTGGCTCACGGTCATGAGCTACGGAGCGGGACTTGAGACGGTGAAGATATTGGACGTCACGCCGCCCAGTGCCGGAGGCAGAAGCTTATCCCAGTCTGATCTGACCGTAAGTGCCGATGGGCGCTTCCTATATACCATGTACAGGGGAATCAATATGGTGTGTGTATATGCGATAGATCAGGAAACAGGTATCCCGGAGTTTGTCCAGGAGATCGCCCTTTCCGGAAAAGGCCCAAGAGGCTGCAAACTCTCTCCTGACGGGAGATTTCTGCTGGTTGCTAATCTGGACTCAAAGGACGTTACGACGCTGGCGGTGGCAGATGACGGGACGCTGACGGAGACTGCTTACATGACCTTTGGTCAGGAGCATCCGGGAAACGTGACCTTTTACGAGGTGTAAGACTCCCCTCGCTTGACAAGGATCCCTGCTGCTGTGTGGGCTGCGGCGAATGCGTAAAGGCCTGCCCCACAAGCGCCTGGACCCGTCAGGAGGAGCCCTTCTACAGAGTAATACTGGGCGGCAGAACCGGGCGGCAGACTCCCCGGGCCGGCAAGGTGTTCCTGAACTGGGCCAGTGAGGATGTGGTACTGTCCATTCTCGGCAACTGGCAGAAGTTCTCTGCCTGGGTAATGGACTACAAGCCGGAATACCTTCACGGCGGCCATCTGATCGACAGGGCCGGCTACAAGAAATTCAAGGAAATCATTCTGGACGGCGTGGAGTTAAACCCCAAATGTCTTGTGGCGGAAGATATGTTCTGGCATGAAAATGAATACCGCTCCAACTTCAACGTAAAGCCCCCGAGTATGCACCATCACGCGGGGCCGGCGTCAGATACGTCCCATGTTTAAGCGCGAAATTTGGTAACAATAAAAAGAACTCCTTTACCGTTCCTTCTGATATGGAATGAATTCAGGAGTTCTTTTTTTATGGGCAAAAGGCTCTCGCTCTTCATCAACCGCCCTTTATCATTTAATATACTTTGGTCTCTTCCTCACCGTTCAGCACCCTCAGCGCTCCCTGCGCCAGAGCCAGCAGCTCGTCCTCACCGGGATAAACGGTGAAGGGCGCGATCCAGCCGCATCTTTCCTTCAGGCCCGCCACCACGTCCTCGCCGTAAGCGATGCCGCCGGTAACAATGATCTGGTCTACCTTGCCGTTCAGAACACAGGCCATGGAACCGATATCCTTGGATACCTGCAAAAGAAAGGCTTCCTTTGCCTCTTTTGCCTTTTCATCTCCCTCGTTGGCACGCTTTGTCACCTCACGCATGTCGTTGGTGCCAAGGTAGGCGTTGAAGCCGCCGTTGCCGGTCAGCATCTTCCTGACCTCTTTCTCCGTATATTTGCCGGAGAAGCACAGGCCGATCAGCTTGCCCACCGGTACCGCACCCGCCCTCTCCGGAGAGAAAGCGCCGTCGCCGTCGAGCGCGTTGAACACATCCACCACTCTGCCGTACTCATGAGCCGCTACAGACACACCGCCACCCATATGGACGCCGATCAGTCGCAGCTCCTCATAAGCTTTTCCGACTTCTTTGGCATAGCGCTTGGCTACCGCCTTCTGGTTTAACGCATGGAAGACGCTGGTACGGGGCAGATCCGGGTGGCCGGAATATCTGGCAATGGGCATCAGCTCATCCACCACCACCGGATCCACAATGTAGGAGGGTACGCCGATCTCGTCCGCGATCTCCCGGGCCAGGATACCGCCCAGATTGGAAGCGTGCTGCCCCTGAACTCCCACCTTCAGATCCTCCAGCAGATCATCCGTCACGGCGTAGGTGCCGCCAGGGATAGGCTTCAGCATACCGCCCCTTCCCACGACCACGTCCAGACTTTTGATATCGAAATTTTTGCTCTCCAGCAGATCCGTAATAATCTTTTTGCGGAAATCCTTCTGGTCCACGATCATGGGAAACTGCGCGATTTCCTCCGTGGTGTGGCGCAGCGTTTCCTCAAATAAGAGGGTTTCGTCCTCAAAAACACCGATTTTGGTGGAGGTGGAGCCCGGGTTGATAATTAAACTCTTGACTGACATTTTCTTTTTCCCCTTTTCCGGATGCCGCTCACGGGCAGTTCCGCTTCTTTTTAAACAGACAGGCGCACTCACATCCGGACACTTTTCTCATTCTATGGCAGGATTACTTTCCCTGCTGCAGCTCCTCCGCGACGACCGCCGCCAGCGCGATGGAATTCAGTTTAGTCTCAAAGGTATCGGAACGGCTGGTCAGGATTACCGGCACCTTGGTACCGGTCAGGATGCAGCCGTTTTTGGATTTTGTGGTGTGTACCAGGGCTTTGTACACCAGATTACCGGCATGGATATCCGGGAAGAGAATCACATCCGCGTCGCCCTGAATTTTGCGGTCGGTGGCACCTTTATGTTTCGCCGCCTCCGGGTCGATCGCCAGGTCCAGGGACAGCGGCCCATTGATGATACAGCCCGTGATCTCACCGGCCTCGTTCATTCTGGTCAGCTCCGCCGCCTCCACAGTCACCTGCATTTTCGGGTTGACAACCTCCACCGCCGCCACCGGGGCAACCTTGGGCACTTCCACGCCGCAGGCTCTGCAGACCGGAATGGTGTTGTTGATGATATGTACCTTATCTTCCAGAGTCGGATATGTCATGAAGGCTACATCGGTCAGGAAAAGCAGGCGGTCAAAGCCCGGCACCTCAAAGACGCTGACATGGGACAGGGCGCCGCCGGTACGCAGACCCACCTCTTTATTCAATACACTCTTTAAGAAGTTTTTGGTATCCACCAGGCCCTTCATGTACATGTCCACATCGCCGTCATGCGCCAGCTTCACCGCTTTTAAGGAAGCCTCGACCATATCCGGCTCGTTGATGATCTCAATGCCTGTCAGATCCAGACCGATCTGACCCGCGATCTCCTCAATTTTTACCTGGTCACCCACCAGCACGACGTCCGCGATATCCTGCTCTTTGCAGGCCTTGACGCACTCTAAGACTGCACTGTCCTGGGCGGCGGCGATGGCGACCTTCTTTTTGCTTAAGGTTTTCACCTTCGCTAATACATAGTCGAAATTCATAGTCATTTACCTCATATTTATTCAGTCACATCCGCTTTTTCTTCGGGACGCCCTTCGTATGAACGGCACGCGTAAAATCATCATTTTAAAGCGGACACGCAGGACATGCAGAAAAATCTGCCCTTACACGCGGTACACGCCCTGCGGGTGCGGCAGATTTTCTGTATGTCTGTATTACAAATATTTATTTGTTCGCTTTCGCGGCCTTGATGGCCTCAGTCAGCTGGGGCACGATCTTATTCAGGTCGCCCACCACGCCGTAGTCCGCCACATCAAAGATCGGAGCGTCCTCATCCTTATTGATGGCGATGATGATATCGGACTCCTCCATACCGGCCACATGCTGGATGGCACCGGAAATGCCGATGGCAAAGTATACGTTGGGGCGGACGGTCTTGCCGGTCTGGCCTACCTGCAGATCCTTCGGCTTCCAGCCGGCGTCCACCACCGCGCGGGAGCAGCTGACAGTGCCGCCGATTGCGTCCGCAAGATCATCCAGAATTTTAAAGTTCTCCGGGCTTCCGCCGCCGCGGCCGCCGCTGACCAGGATCGTGGCGTCCATGATATCTACCGTGTTGGAAACGGCCTTAACTAGCTGTTTGGTCGTGG
>JAJQCU010000056.1 GCA_021202575.1 Lachnospiraceae bacterium | reverse complement strand
TGCCGGGCAGCCCCACCCAGAGCACCGCGTCCACATTTTTCATCCACCCTGTTTCTACCGGATAGGCTGTATTCAGCACCGCGACGACCGTTGCGAATCTTCCGCGAAGCCCCTCCACAAGACTCTTTTCCTCATCCGTGAGGTAATAATTTCCTTTTTCCGGCAGATTGTCATGCGCCTCACTGCTTGTCCTGCCGATGAAAACAACCGCCGTATCGCTCAGGGCTTTCGCGCGCTCCAGCATTTCCTCCGAAGGCAATATGTCCCGCTCATCCCTGTAAAAATCATACAGCTCCTCATTCAGCTTCAGGGAAGAATATTTTTCGATTCCCTCCTTTACAAGGATGCTGTATCTGGGATTGATCTTTCCGGCGCCCAGACATCCCAGGTGAAAGACCACTGCCCCCGTGCCAAAAGGATTCACAACGCTTCCTCTTCCCAGAGGCAGCGCCCGGTTCTCATTTTTCAGAAGGACCGCGCTCTCTCTGGCCGCGTCCAGCACATCCGCATCATGCTCCGGATATACAATTCCCGGCTCCGTTCTTGTCAGCGTCGTCAGCGTAAAGGTAAAGGGCTCCAGCCTCATTCCATCCTCATCCACAAGCCCTTCCAGACGAATCTCAAACTGTCTGCCGTATTCCCTGACATATTTGCGGATCTTAATTCCCAGAAGCTGCCCGAACATCGGCATTAATCCGGCGTTCAGAGGCGCTTCCGTCTCTTTTCCGTCAATATAAACCATTCCTGGGAATGCCGGATCCAGCGTCTTGCTGGACCGGATACAATAACAGCCGGTAAAGACAAGAGATACCATGCAAAATCTGGGATCCATATCGTCAATATTATAGGTGGGCGGTACAATCAGGGACAGATCCGCGTCCGAAGCTCCCTGTACCTCTGCCATAATTTCAAAGGTTGCGTCATTTTTCATTTCTTCTGTTCTCCATTTCACCGTTAGGAAGCCATCTTTTCCCGGTTCCGGAAGCCCCGATGTTTCCTCTGCTGTCATGCCGCCTTCTTCATTCAGGAGCCTCAGAAGCTGTTTATTCAGCGAAAGCGGCCCGCAGAACACGAATGATCCATTGCTCACAGTTTCTGGCGAAGGCGCCCTGCTCCGGATTGATCCGGCCGTCTTCCTGCGGCTCATAGTCCGGTCTGTTTGTCTCCAGGAAGCCATGCTCCGCTTTCGGATATTCCCTGAAGCAGACGTTCACCCCGTTGTCAATCAGACGCTTCGCGTATGCAACCGCGTGGGGCTTCAGGTCATCGATTCCGCAGGCCACAATCCCGGCGGGACAAAGCCCTCTGATCACATCGTCTGACGCTGCCATGGGGGACATATGGATTTCGTCCAGGTTTCCTTCCGGGACAAGACTTGCGATCGCGCCGTTCATCCAGTCACAGTTTGCGACATGCCTCAGATCCACGCAGGGATAGACAAGGATCTGCATCTTTAATGAGATGCCGCACTCTCTGAGCCGGATCACGGTTCCCGCCGCAATGTTTGCGCCGGCGCTGTGGCCGCCAACCGCCATGTTCTCAGGATCCATTCCATACTCCCCCGCATGCTCCCTGAAATACCTCACACAGTCACAGACCTCCGCGGACATCTCCGAAATCGGAATCACATCCGCCTTATGATAATTGACATTCACTACCACCGCCGGAATGCTTTCCGCAAGGAGCTCACAGAAGCTCTCCATCAGCACCGCGTCCCCCGCAAGCCACGCTCCTCCGTGCATATTAAAGAAAACAGGCAGCGTCCCGCATTCGCTGTCATTTATCCCCGATGGCCGGTGTATGATCACCGGCACCGCCTCTTTTCCCTCCTCCCGGGGCACGTTAAACCGCTCTCCCACGGTCTCTCTCTGGGCGTACCGTTCTCTCAATTGTCCAAGAGAAGCCACTCCCATGGCCAGCTTTTCATCCGCAATTTCCAATCTGCCAACCTTCATGTCTTACTTACCTGCTCCTTTCTCTCATCAGGCGCCTGTTCTCCCAGCACCTTTTCCACAAAGCCCAGGCACATCTGAATTGCCGCGTCAGAGGCGGCTGTCCCGGCTTCCGTCATAAAGCCATGATCAAATTCCCCCAGCTCCTTCTCCGGAATATACATCTCACACAGCTCTCCAATCCCGTCCAGCTTCTCCTTCAGCTGTCTGGCGGAATCCGCAAAGAAATGATCCTTATTGCTTCCGGTTACAAATGTGGGACAGTAGCTGTCCCTGATATGCTTCGGCACATTGACCCTGACCGCGTTCGCGCCTTTCTGCATGTTATTTTCCCCCACCCAGCAGCCAAGCATCATATCCATCGAGGAATTCTCAAAATGCGCCAGGTCAAGAGCGGCCTCGTCTATGATCAGTCCTTTCAGGCTGGTCTTTTTGACGGAAGGCACAAACGGAAATTCCGCCGCGTACGCCTCATCCGCCAGCACCAGCCCATACACCTCGGACATATCAGCCCCCGCGCTGCCGCCTCCAAGAAGAAACCGCTCCATATCCAGTCCATATTCCCCCGCGTGCTTAGTCAAAAACCCAAGAACCTGATCCACCTGCTCAATCTGTACCGGGAAGCGGTACTTCGGCGCAAAAGCGTATCCCGCGCTGACCACCGCAATTCCGCGCTCCAGAAATAAATTGAAAAACCATCCCAGCCCGGAGGAAACCTTAGCGATCGGGTCTCCGCTGTGCTTCGTTCCGAAGAGGAAGCCTCCGCCGTGAAAATAGATAAAGACAGGACTTCCTTTTTCCCCGTTTTGGTTTCGCAGCTCTTCTTTCGGGAGATAAATATCCAGGAAGCTGTTCGGATATTTTACCCCGTAGGATATTTCCGTGATCACTCTCGTGCCATCCTCCCTGCGAATATCCCCGGGGGTGGCGGAGGGGTCAAAGCTGTTCGCTTTTTTCCTCCCGAAATATTCAGGATACTTTTTAAACGCCATTATCTGTATCATTTTTGCCTTAAAATCCCATCTCGTTATCATAATATCCCTCTTTCTGTCCTAAGGAACTGTCACTGTTTTTTGAATTCCTGCCACGCGTTTGTTTTTAAAAGATACTGGAGCACATGTATGGCGCAGTTCTGAAGATCGCCAAGGGCAAGGTGTCTGCCTCTTCGAATCCCTTTATATGTGATGATCCTGCTGCCGTCCTCCTGTACCGCAATCCCGGCAATGCCCTGCTTTTCGTATTCCAAAGCGCTCTCTCCGACAGGAATCTCTGGCGGCACCGCAACACTTACCTGATCCTTTCCATCCCGGCATGGAAGGAACGCTCCCCACTGCTCAATCTCTTCCCGCTTCAATCCGTCATAGGAAATGATTGTCTTTACCTCAACAGAGCCGTCCTCCAGAAAAACAGGCTGTTTCCCATCCATGGCGTCCCTGATCGCTTCCACCTGTACTCCGCCCATGATCAGATCATTTCCCGCGTGAATATCTGCCGGTTTGTAGGATTCGGTATGCCAGTCCGTCATAAAAATTCCCTCGAATCCCCACTCTCCGCGTATGATATGTTCCAGCAGCTCGCGATTTTCAGACACATGGACTCCATTGATTTTGTTATACGCGGTCATAATCGTGCCCGCCTTCGCTTCCTTCACCGCAATTTCAAATGCCTTCAGATAGATTTCTCTTAACGCTCTCTCCCCGACAATCGAGTCAGATATCCCCCGATCTGTCTCCTGCGAATTACAGGCCAGATGCTTGATCGCAACCAGGCACCCCGGATGCGCCTGCACCCCATCTATAAAGGCCGCGGCCATCTTTCCCGTCAGAAACGGATCCTCCGAATAATATTCAAAGCTTCTTCCGCACAGCGGATCCCTGTGAATATTGATTCCCGGTGCCAAAAGCACACTGTGGTGATATGCTTCCATCTCTGTTCCATATCCGTCTCCGACAGCTCTGATCAGCTCCACATTCCAGGTCTGCGCGAGCAGTGTTCCCACCGGCCAGGCCGCCGTCGGCTTTCCGATAATGCGAAGTCCCGCCGGTCCGTCCGACAGATAGGAATTGGGGATACCCAGGCTGTCCGCATATTGGGCCGTCGTTCTGCCGGATGACGCAATGGCGTTCACCGGTTTCAGTTCTCTCTCCGTTCTCTTCTGCACTGGATAAGGAGTCTCATGAGATACCCCCGTTACCAGCCGGAGCAGCACTTCTGTATCCAGCGACGCCACGAATTCTTCCACTGTCACCTTCTGCTCAGCCACATCAAAAAACGTCGCGCCGCCTGCATCCTTTACCTCAACGACCCTTTCTGTTGTCGGATAGTCCATCTGATACGGGTTCTGTGCCACATAGGGCTGATACTCCGCTCCTTTCCTGCGATAGGTAACAGTCTCATCTGTTCCCGTATTCCTTCGATCCGCCGTTTCGAAATCCCGTGCAAAAAGCGGTATGACCTGCGCCTCTTCATAGCTCTGTTCCCTTTTGGGTGCACAAAAACATTCCAGTTTTCTGCCGCATACGACTCTGTTCTCCAACTGTTCCGTGATCACATCCTGATCCAGTTCCAGAACCGCGGCCACCTTTGTCTGTCTGCTGCCGGTTCCCACCCGAAGCTTATACTGTCCCTGTGATAACATCATCGCCGCTTTTTTTTCATCATAGGACGCCAGTGACGGCGGCGGAATCACAATAGTAAGGATCTCTTCCCCTCCCGGAGGCAGTAATTTTGTTTTCTGAAATCCTTTCAGTTCCTGGTAAACCTTTGGCAGCGTTTCACAATCAGGCGCCGACACATATACCTGCACTACCTCTTTTCCGGAACTCTCTCCCGTGTTTTTCACGCGCACCTGAATTTGTATATTCCGGGCATCCGCCGAAACCTGTTTCGTCTCCACCAGAAAGTCTGTATAGCTGAGTCCATATCCAAAGCTCCAGCGGGGAGAGATTCCAAAGCTGTCGAAATAACGGTATCCCACGTAGATGTCTTCCAGATACTCCTCTGTCTGAGCATTTCCGTCATTATCCGAGAAAAACTCTGATGTCGCGTAATCCTCATAGCGTTTTGCCCAGGTGTCCGTCAGTTTTCCGGAAGGACTGACCTCTCCATACAAAATATTGGCCAGCGCTCTCCCCGCAAGCATCCCCGGCAGGCTCATCAGCAGAACCGCGTCAATACCGGGAATTTCATCCACGAATCCCGGATCCATCACGGTGGTATTCAACACAACAACCGTATGCTGAAAGGCCGACGTAATCCTCGACAGATTCCGGTATTCTGTATCTGACAGAAGGAAATCCCCCTTGACATTTTTCCGGTCTTCCCCTTCCCCCGCGTTTCTTCGAATCACATAAACCGCTGTGTCCGCTGTGCCTGCCTCTTTCAGCTCCTCCTCCGTAATCTGTAGTTCATCAATTAAGATTGTGATGCCGCCCCAGATTTTCGTGAAATCATCGATTCCGGCTTTTTCATTCGCCTCCCTGCCTGCCTGCGCAAATCTCTTAAGCCAGTTTTCTGAAGTAATCTCGCAGCCATATTCTGTCAGTCCCCGCTCTACATTGATCCTGTAAGGCGGCTCCGTTGATCCGCTTCCGGTTCCGCCGATCACAGTATCCACCGCGCCTGCCCCGAACAGTGCTATCTTCTTATCCTTCAGAGGCAGCAGGCCGTTATTTTTCAGGAGTACCATGCCCTCCTCCGCACTGTGTAAACAGATATCCTCCTCATTTTCACCCGGAAGCGGTCCCACATTTCCCGGCAAACGCCTGATCCACTCATCCACAAAGCTCATTTTCTGTCACCTCAAAACTCATATATCCGCTGCCTGTTTTCACCTCTTAGCATCATCCGTAATGTTTGGAATTGCGCGAAGCCTTTCCTCCATCTGCTGCAGCTCCTCCTCACTCTTTCCGAACATGCCAAACAGAACGTTAAAGCATAACTGATCCGCGACAGATGCCCCCGCGTCCCCAAACAGCCTGTCCCCGAGTTCATCCACCTGCTCGAAATAAGGAATCAGCTCAGGTACCTTTCCCGTAAACTGTCGAAGATAGCCGACGGTACACTTTACGGAAAGCGTTTCATCCGCATTTGCGTTCTGCTTCGGGCTGCAGGCCGGAGTGGTCATGCCCTCCGCAGTCAGCTTTCCGAACAGATCCTCCAGGAAAGCGATGCTGTCCGCAACCCAATGGGGCGTTCTCGAGGAAAGTTCACCATTCAGATAAGATTCTCCTGTGCTGAAGCCATGATTTCCAAACGGATAAATATGACACTCATAGGTAATACCGTACTTATCCAGCTCATCCAGAAAATGCACCGTGTTGGAAATCGGCACAACCATATCATCTCTGGAGGCCGCGAGGAAGCAGGCAGGCGTTTTGCCGTCTACATGATCCATAGGCGCCGGTATCTCGATCCCGGGCTGACAGGCACTCGAAATATGCTGATCCAGTGCGGCATATATCAGAATCGCGGCATTCGGTCTGTTTTCTGCCATGGTCGCCGCGCTTGCCGCAAGGTGTCCGCCGGCAGAGAAGCCTATTACGGCAATTTTATCCATGATCACATGCCACTCCTCCGCACGCGCCCTGATGTACGCATAAGCCTGCTCATAATCGTTTAAAGGATTTGGCCAGGCTCGATGCTCTCCAACCGAATAGCGAAGTACAAACGCGTGGTATCCGGCTGCCAGATACGGATAGGCCACGACCTCCGCCTCTCTGTCTGACAGGAAGGAATACCCTCCTCCCGGCATCACAATCACTGCCGGTCTCTCCTTAAAACTAAACTCTCCCTCCACGCTCTGTATCATGGCGGTCAAAGTGACGTTTCTCTCTTCATTCAGTGTAATGATCTCCTGCTTTAATGTCATAATTCTCTTCCTCTCTTTCTGTCCTTTATTTCATCCGGTGCCTGTCCTCTCAGTACCTTTCCCGGAAATCCGGGACACTTTTTTGTCAATATTTTCTGCTTAATCCAGCCTCACATTCCTCCCGGGAAATATGGCCGGCATTGCATTCCGCCATCAGCTGCGCGTCCTCATCCCTCAGATTGTAGAACATCATAATCACTCCCGCCAGCAAAACACCGATGCCGGGGACCAGGTAAGTACACGCCCAAAGCGCGTTGAGCGCACTTTCTGTCTGCTGTACATTATTCGCCGCCAGCGTTGCGAAGCTGTCCGCCTCCACCGTCTGCCAGCCCGCAATCGCCATAATATAAAGGCCCAGAGCCGATGCCACTCCCGAGGTTGCTTTTGTGATAAAGGACTTCAGAGAGAAAAAGATTGCGGAACAGTCCTTTCCCGTTTTATATCTTGTATACTCTATGGTATCCGGCGCCACATAATTTGTAATAATCGAATAAAGCGCGTTGGGGATCGCGCAGATCCCCCCGATCACCACAAAAACCGCGAGCGTCTGACCTCTTAAGGAAAACAGCAGGAAATTAGCCGTGGCGATAATCAGAAAGATTCCCACAAGCGAGTTTCTTTTTCCGAACCTCTTTACAATACGGTCACAGAAACAGCTCAGTATAATTCCGGGTACAAATCCTACCAGCATAATATAAGAATAAATATTGGAGTCATGGAAAATATAAAAGCCGGTCAAAGTCTGTGTAGCCGCGGAGGTTGCCAGACAGGAGTATGCCAGTATACTCAGAAAATAGATAAAAATATATTTATTGGTAAAAACGCATTTCAGCATATCTCTGACTGTGTACTTCTCTTTCTCTTCGGTTTTCTCTACATTCTTCAGCCCCACATTGTGCTCTTTCACCTTGAAAATCATCGGTATCATCAGTATCACGAAAAAAATACAGAAGCCAATCATGACAGATGAAATAGAGAACCCAACCTTTTCACTGATCAGATACTGGCCCACAACCGCGATAATCACGGCTGCAATCACCGTAATGACTCCCTTGACTGTCAGAATATGATTCCGCTCATCTATATTATCTGTCAGCGTTACAATCAGAGTACTCATGGGTACCTCTGATAAAGTGCAGGTCAGATCATACAGAAGATAAAACACCGTGAACCACGCGACCTTGGCCGCCATCGGCATGGATCTCGGCATAAGGAAAAACAAAATGGTGGCCAGCGGAACCGTCCAGCAACACATACGGTACCACGGCATATATTTGCCCTCTCCGCCAATTTTTCTTGTCAGCTTCCATTTTGACAGATCCAGCTTATCAACCAGGAAACCGAAAATAACATCATCCACCGAGTCGACGATTTTAACCACCAGCACCGATGTGGCGACCATTGCGGTGTCCACTCCCTGAAACAACAGAAATACCGTCATATAATTGGTGATCAGCTGTGCCGTGAAGAGCCTGGCCGACTCACTTGTATAATAACACCCTCTTTCTCCCTTTGTCATCCTCCAGTCCGGATGTAAATTTTTCTCTTTCCTTTGTTTCATTATATCTCCTTTCTTTTCCTTTACTATCCTGTTCTTTTTCTTTTTGTTCTGTTCCTGACGCAACAAACCTCTTGCTCAGTTTTTTGTTTCATATGCCATTCGCCGCCGGCCCGCCCTTCGCTTCCATCACAGCGGTGACCGGCGCACAGCCCCCGGCTTCAAATGTCACGCGGATTTCTCCTTCTTCTCCATTGCTTCTGACTGCTGCCATCACCTCGCCATCGTATGTCTCCCATTCCGTATCAAAATAATTGGAAAGGGGCTGTGGATCGGCACTGCCAAATCCCTGCAGGACGCCGACTCCCTCCGTTTTCACGGATATTCTTTTCTTCGCGAAAAGATTGGGCGTCCCCGCGTCATCTGTCAATCTGCATGTGATAAAAGCGATATCCTGTCCGTCCGCAGCGATCTCCTTTCTGTCAATCATGGGGCTGAGTATGATCTGCTCCCCCGCGGTTCTCAGTTCGCTCCGTCCGGTTTCTTTATTTCTCTGATAGCTGACCGCTGTCAGAGTTCCCGGTTCATATATGACTTTCCATGTGGCTGTATATCCATACTCCCTGCCGCATTTTTTCCTGCCCAGGGATTTTCCGTTCAGAAAAAGCTCCGCTTCCTCATCCGCCGAATATATATCAACCTCTGTTTCCTTCCCCTCAAATCCGGGCCATGTCCAGCTGCTCACATTGTCCTTGAACAGCCACTGTGATTCATTATGCCTCTGACCATATCGGTTCAGGCGGATCACCGCAAGATAAGGAGCCTTTCTGCGGCCGAAAACAATTTCCCTCAGATAACTGACCGGCCGCCGATATCCGATCAGATTGATATCGCCGCAGCAGGAAAGCCTGTCCGGATAATGGGTTCCAAAGCTCCGCTCCCCGTCGTAGCAAAAGACTCCGCAGCCGGCCTCACCGATATAATCGTATCCCGTCCATGTAAAATCCCCCAGGACGTGCGGGTAGTCCTCCACAACCTTCCAAAGCGCCGTGATCTGTGCCGGAAAGGATTCCGTTGCCAGCAGGGGCTTGTTCGGATGCAGCTCCTTCTCCATGATATGGCGGTCCAGGCAATAATTGTATCCGCAGATATCAGCCGCCTGCGCCGCCTCCTCCAGCGTTTCCGTAACCAGCGGATGACAGGAAAAGGCCGGGCCATTGATCTGAGACATCAGACTGTTAAGAGCCGCCACACCGTCGGCGGACGCTTCCTGCCCGGATTGTGCGTTCCCGCCTCCACTGTCCGGCTTCGAGGCCTGTGTTTCCTCCGTCTTCATTTTCCGCTGAATATCCGCGAGAATCAACGGCAGCCTGCCGGAAAATACGACGGCGTTGAATCCACTGCAGCCGGTGGTCGTAAATCTTGACGGATCCAGCCTGTGAAACTTCCCGCAAATTCTTCTGTTCCACGCTCCGCCGTTTTCCTGACCGAGTTCAAGGATTTCATTTCCCGTTGAATAAATGATAACAGAGGGGTGATTGAAGTCTTTCCGCACCATCTTTTCCACCTCCTCTTCCCAGCAGCGGGAGAAAAGGTGAGAGAAGTCCAGCGCGTTTTTCTCGTCATTCCAGGTATCCGTCAATTCATCCATGACAAAAATTCCATATTCGTCACAGGCCGCCAGCATATCCCTGCCAATCGGCATATGCGCGGACCGGATTGCGTTAAAGCCGGCCGCTTTCAGCTCCCTTGCCCGCTTCCTCTCCGCCGCCGGGAAAGTGGCCGCTCCCAGAATGCCGTTATCATGGTGGATGCAGGCCCCACGGAGCTTTACCGGCTTGTCGTTCACCCGCAATCCCCTGTCCGCGTCCAGATGAAGCGTTCTGAAGCCGGTTTTTACAGTCTCACTGTCCAACAGACTCCCGTCCTCGGATACGCTGACCCTGATCTCATGAAGGGCCGGATTTTCGTCACTCCAGAGCCTGGCCTCCTTCAGATACAGATTTTGTCTGAGTTTCTCTGTCTCTCCTCCAAACAGCGTCGCCCATACTGTATCCTCTTTTATAATGCTTCCTTCAAAGATCACCTCCGTATGAAGCTGTACCCGATGTTTCTCTCCTGTGATGTTACGAACTCCGGTTTCAATCTCAATCAGCGCGCCGTCCGCGGAGGCCTCTCTTGTGATAACGCGTACGCCGTCCTCCCCGATATGTACAGATCCTCCCACAAGCAGCTCCACGCTTCTGAAAATGCCGGAGCCTGAATACCAGCGGCTGTTTGGCTCCGACAGGTTATTCGCTACAACCGTCACCTCATTCATCTGCCCATATCGCAGATACTTCCCGATCTCAGCGTAAAATTCTCCATATCCATACAGGTTCTCACACACAAAGTTCCCATTCATCCTGACCAGTGCTGTGTTGTAAACGCCGCCGAAAAACAGGCTGACGCTCTTTCCCCTCCATTCCTCCGGTACCGCAAATTTCTTTTTATAGGTGTACTCCCCTCCCGGATAAAAGCCGGTCCGGGGTCCGTTTTCTGTCTGTTCACAGGTGTGTTCATGGATCATGGCGTCATACGGAAGGACGACCTTTTTCTCCTTTTCCGCTTTTCCTTCCAGCCGGTCAGCCAGTGTCCCTTTCTGTACCGTCCATCCATCGTTGAATAAAATTCTTTTCACTGCTCTCCCCGTTTTCCCTTCTTATCATTTTCACTTATTGTAGCAATCCTGCCCGCCTCCCGCAATGTCACCAAACGGTTTCAGGGCTGCGTGGCTGTATCATATTTCGTTATAAACGCTTTTCTTTCTTTTGCAAATGTGCTACACTGAACACCGGAGGGGAAATACAAAAATAACAGGAGGTTTAAAGATATCAATGGGAAAACTGACGGATTTGGAAAAAGGAATGGAAGCCAGCCATCTGGATCAGGTCATGTCAATCCATGCCGCAAATGATCGCGAACCATATTATCAGGAAATGAATTCCCCCTTCTCCATTTACCTTATGGCGATCCACCCGGAATGTATGTCTGATAACGCTTTCTCTATTTTTACGCCTGAAACGCAGTTAAATCTTCCCTCCGGCGCCATACAGGGGCATGAACGCATGCATCAGCACAACTGTTTTGAATTCACCTACGTGCTGCAGGGAAATGTATATCGTATTATTGAAGGGAAACGGTATCTTTATCCTGCCGGGAGCTGCTGCCTGATCAACCG
>JAJQCU010000251.1 GCA_021202575.1 Lachnospiraceae bacterium | reverse complement strand
CTCCAAATCATGGATTCCTCCACCGTCATCCGGCAAAATTTCCTTTTCCGGGGGAATTAAGAAGTGCGAAAACATGTTATACTGTACAAAATGTTTTCCGGAGAATACCATGAATAAAAAAGGCCTGCAAATTTTAGAATATCCCAAAATCATCGACATGCTCTGTGACCGGGCGGGCTCTGCTCCAGGCAAGGCCATGTGCCGGGCGCTGACACCCTCGGATGACCTGGAGACCGTCAACAAGTCCCAGGAGCAGACGGCGGACGCTTTAGCCCGGCTGTTTGCGCACGGCAAAATTTCCTTTGGCAGCAACCGGGATCTGGGCTTTGCCATCAGGTCTCTGGAAATTGGCTCCGCTCTCTCCATCTCGGAGCTTTTAGGCATCGCCGGAATGCTGGAAAACGCGGCCAGAGTCAAAAGCTACGGCAGAAAGGCAAAGGAGGACGCTCCTGACGATTCCCTGACGGAGCTGTTCGACGGTCTGCAGCCGCTGCCCCAGCTTTCCTCGGAAATCCGCCGGTGCATTCTCTCCGAAGATGAAATTGCCGATGACGCCTCCTCCGCCTTAAGGCATATCCGCCGCCAGATCCGGCTCACCACGGAACGGGTCCACACCCAGCTAAACAGCATGGTCAACGGTCCCATCCGGGGTATGCTGCAGGACGCGGTCATCACCATGCGTGACAATCGCTACTGTCTGCCTGTGAAAGCGGAATATAAGGGCCAGGTCTCCGGCATGGTTCACGACCAGTCCGCCACAGGCTCCACCTATTTCATCGAGCCCGCCACCGTCGTTTCTTTGAATAACCAGATCAGAGAGCTGGAGATTCAGGAGCAGGAGGAGATTCACGCCATTCTTGCCGATCTCAGTGCCCAGGCCGGCGCCTATACCGCGGAGCTTCTGCAAAATCAGAAGCTTCTGACACTGCTTGATTTTATTTTTGCCAAGGCTCTTCTGGCCATGGACATGAACGCCACCAGGCCCTTATTTAACACCGAGCATTACATCCGCATCCGGAGCGGGCGGCATCCGCTGCTTGACAAAAAGACGGTAGTTCCCATCGACATCAGCCTGGGGCAGGACTTTGATCTGCTGGTGATCACCGGTCCTAACACCGGAGGCAAAACGGTTTCCTTAAAAACCGTGGGCCTGTTCACCCTGATGGGACAGGCGGGCCTGCACATTCCGGCTCTGGACCGTTCCGAGCTGGGCTTATTTACCAAAGTATACGCAGACATCGGGGATGAGCAGAGCATCGAACAGAGCCTGAGCACCTTCTCCTCCCATATGACCAATATTGTTTCCATATTAAAATACGCGGACGCGGACAGCCTGTGCCTCTTCGATGAGCTGGGAGCGGGCACCGACCCCACCGAGGGAGCGGCCCTGGCCATTGCCATCTTAAATTATCTTCACGACCGCGGCATCCGCACCATGGCCACCACTCATTACAGTGAACTGAAGCTTTACGCTCTCTCCACCCCCTTTGTGGAAAACGCCAGTTGTGAGTTTGACGTAGCAAGCCTGCGGCCTACCTACCGCCTGCTCATCGGTATCCCCGGCAAGAGCAACGCCTTCGCCATTTCCCGGCGCCTAGGACTGTCTCAGAAGATCATCGACGCGGCCAGAGAGCAGATCAGCTCAGAGAAGGAAAGCTTTGAGGACGTCATTTCCAGTCTGGAGCAAAACCGCAGGGAGCTGGAGCGGGATCAGCAGGAAATCCGGACGCGCAAGGCGGAAATCAACGCGTTAAAGGAGCAGCTGGACTCTAAACAGGCAAAGCTGGACGCCTCGAAGGATAAAATTTTAAGAGAAGCCAACGAACAGGCCCGGGCCATTTTGCAGGAGGCCAAGGACACCGCCGATGAGACCATCCGGGAGATGAACAAATCCCGGTCCGCCACCGTGGGGGACCTGGAGAAACAGCGCCAGAAGCTGCGCGAAAAAATTGACCGCCAAAATGAAAAGCTGGCTGTGAAAAATAAAAAGCCCGACACTGCTGACCGCCCTCTGACAGAAAAGGACATCCAGCTGGGCACCGCGATCCGGGTTATTTCCAGCGGCCTGTCCGGCACCGTCTACTCTCTGCCGGACAAAAAGGGCAACCTGTTTATTCAGTGCGGCATTTTGCAGACCCAGGTCAACATCAAAGATCTGGTGTTGGCCAAAGAGGAAGCCTCCCCGCCAGCCCGCCGGCCAAAAAGCGGCGCCAGCTCCATCCGGGTTTCCAAGTCTATGTCCGTCTCACCAGAGATCAATCTGCTGGGATGTACCGTGGATGAAGCGATCTCCCGGCTGGACAAATATCTGGACGACGCCTACCTTTCTCACCTGCAGAACGTGCGCATTGTCCACGGCAAGGGGACCGGCGCGCTGAGAAACGCGGTGCATCAGCACCTGAAGCGCACCTCCTATATTAAATCCTACCGGCTGGGGGAAGCCGGGGAGGGAGATTCCGGCGTGACCATCGCAGAATTCAGGTGAGGATTTCATAAGACGCCGGATGTCCACGGGACGTCCGTTTCCACAATGGACGCCTTCGGTGCGCACGGACCAAAGCGAAGCCTGAAGTGCGCAGAAATCCGGAGTATCAGAAAACAAGGAGAATCTTATGACTGCAAAACAGAAAATTTTAATTGTGGACGACGACCAGAATATCGCGGAGCTGATCAGTCTTTATCTTACAAAGGAATGCTTTAACACCCGGATCGCCGGCGATGGGGAAAGCGCCCTTGCCGCCCATAAGACCTTTCACCCGGATCTGATTTTACTGGATCTGATGCTTCCCGGTATCGATGGCTATCAGGTCTGCCGGGAAATCCGCGCTGTCTCCTCCACGCCGATCATCATGCTCTCCGCCAAGGGGGAGGTTTTTGACAAGGTGCTGGGGCTGGAGCTGGGAGCCGATGATTACATGGAAAAGCCCTTCGATTCCAAAGAACTGGTGGCCCGGGTCAAGGCGGTGCTGCGCCGCTGCAAGCCCGTACTGAAGGAGGAGCCCGAGGCCGACGTCAAGGCGGTGTCCTACCCGGACCTGACCGTCAGCCTGACCAACTATTCCGTCACCTACATGGGCTCCAACATCGATATGCCGCCCAAGGAGCTGGAGCTGCTCTATTTCCTGGCTTCCTCTCCCAACCATGTATTCACCCGGGAGCAGCTGCTTGACCAGATCTGGGGCTACGAGTATATGGGCGACACCCGGACGGTGGACGTTCACATCAAACGCCTGCGGGAAAAAATCAAGGATCACCCAGGCTGGGGCATCGCCACCATCTGGGGCATCGGCTACAAATTTGAGTTAAAGCAATAGAACAACGGTAATTTTCGAAGATTCAGCGGACGCGGTTTCAGGGAATTCCATATTTTTACAAATTCCGGAAATTTCGCACGGGAGGTATTATGCGGCGGCGCAGCATTTACTGGAATTTTTTATTGGGATATGTGATTTACGGCGTTTTCGGCTATCTGGCCATTTCCTTCTTTATGCCGGAGGTGCTGACCCGTTATTTTGAGAGAAAACAGGCCTACGCCCTGTATCAGGAAGCCACCATGATCGCGGACACCTACGCCTCCGGGCTCTATACCAGCGAGGTTTCCTTGGAGAGCGTCAAATCGCAGCTGGATACCTTCTCCGCCTTCTCCGACGCCGAAATCTGGATTTTAAACCCCAGCGGGCGCATGGTGCTCAATTCCTCCCTGGTTCTGGACGTGGATGATGTGATTGTCGTGGAAAATTTCGATACCTCGTCCCTGGCCGGGAATTATTACACCACCGGTACATTTTTTGATTACTTTGAGGAGGAACAGCTCAGTGTGCTTGCGCCCATCACCACGGAGGATAATTACCAGATCAACGGCTATGTGGTGATTCACTATCCTTATTCCAATATTATACAGAGCTACAACGATATGCAGGGCTTTATGTTTATGATGTTCGCGATTTTGCTGGCTCTCTCCCTGATTCTCCTTCTCTTTTTTACCTTTTATGTGTATATTCCGCTGCGCCGGATTACGGTTGCCACAGAGCAGTACGCTTCCGGCAATTACCACTACGAGCTGCAGCCGGAAAGCAACGATGAGCTGGGATATCTGGCAGGCATCCTTTCCTATATGGCCGGGGAAATTGCCCGTTCGGAGGACGACCAGAAAAAATTCATCGCCAATGTCAGCCACGATTTCCGCTCTCCCTTAACCTCCATTCAGGGCTATCTGCAGGCCATGCTGGACGGCACCATTCCTCCGGAGCTTTACGAAAAATACATCCAGATTGTTCTCAATGAAACCCAGCGCCTGACCAAGCTGACCAATTCCCTTTTGCAGCTGAATAATCTGAACACCAAAGGAATGCTTCTGGAACGCACGGATTTTGATATTAACACCGTTATCCGTAACGTGGCCGCCTCCTTCGAGGGCACCTGTACGGAGAAGGACATCCGGCTGCAGCTGATTCTGACCGGGGAGGAGCTGTACGTCAACGCCGATATGGAAAAAATCCAGCAGGTGCTCTACAATCTGCTGGATAACGCCATCAAATTCAGCCACAATCATTCCAAAATACAGATCGAGGCCACAGAGAAAAAAAATAAGCTTTATGTTTCGGTCAAGGACTATGGGATCGGAATTCCCAAGGATGAGCTGAGCCTGGTCTGGGAACGGTTCTATAAATCCGATAATTCCCGGGGTAAGGATAAGAAGGGAACCGGACTGGGCCTTTCTATCACGAAAGAGATTATCCGGTCTCACGGGGAGCACATTAATGTCATCAGCACGCTGGGGGCGGGGACGGAGTTTGTGTTTACCCTGCCGGTGTCGGAGGAGGAGTAGAGAATTTATCTCTGTTTCGAAATCACCGGTATAACACAACAAAATCCGGATTTTATTCTTTCCACTGAAGTCTGTGCAGATTTCCTGTAATTTCCAGGCTTTCAAAGCCCTGCTGGCGCAACGCCTCATAGAGCACAATCGCCACGGAGTTGGACAGATTCAGGGAGCGAATCCGGGGGAGCATGGGGATACGGATACAGGTCTCCTCGTGTTCCACCAGAATTTCTTCCGGAATGCCGGCGCTTTCTTTTCCAAACATGATATAGTCGTCCGAACCAAACACGGCCTCCGTATAAGCGCGGCGGGCTTTCGTGGTAGCGTACCAGATTTTCGCGTCCGGATGCATTTCCATGAATTCCTGAAAATTCATATAACGGTATACCTCCAGATGTTCCCAGTAGTCCATGCCCGCCCGCTTCAGCTGTTTTTCATCCAGGCGGAAGCCAAGGGGTTCAATTAAGTGAAGGCTGGTGCCGGTGGCAACGCAGGTACGGCCGATATTGCCGGTGTTCTGTGGAATCTCCGGCTGATGTAAAATAATATTCATGTTTAATTTTGCACCCTCCCTTCCATCATGCGCCATTAGCACAATGAAACTGGCGGCCATTTCCGCGGCCGCCAGCAGATGATTCTGTCAAATTATGCTTTATTCTTCTGCTCTTCCCGCAGCCTTTCAATAAAGTGCCCCAGCCTGCCTATGGCAACCTTCAGATTCTCCAGGGAATAGGCGTAGGAAATGCGGATAAAGCCCTCTCCGGAATCGCCGAAGGCCGTGCCCGGCACCACAGCTACCTTTTCCTCCTCCAGAAACCGGGCGGCGAACTCATCACTGGTCATGCCGAATTCCTTAATACAAGGGAAGACGTAAAAGGCTCCGTAAGGCTCAAAGCACTCCAGCCCCATCTCCTGAAAGGTATGTAACAGAAAGCGTCTGCGCTGGTTGTAAGCCATGCGCATCTCCTCCACATCATCGTCCCCGTTTCTCAAAGCTTCCACCGCAGCGTACTGGCTGGTAGTGGGCGCGCACATAATTGCAAACTGGTGAATCTTGGTCATCTGCTCAATAATGGGCGCCGGTCCGCAGGCATAGCCCAGACGCCAGCCGGTCATGGCAAAGGCCTTGGAAAAGCCGTTAATCAGGACGGTTCTCTCATACATTCCGGGAATTTCCGCAATAGACACATGCTTATCCTTGTAGGTCAGAGCCGCGTAAATTTCATCGCTGATCACATACAGATCATGGGCCTCGATCACTTTGGCGATGGCCTCCAGATCCGCTCTCTCCATGATCGCCCCGGTCGGGTTGTTGGGGAAGGGGAGAATCAGGATTTTCGTCTTCTCCGTGATCTTCTCCTCCAGCTCCTGCGGCATCAGGCGGAATTCGTTCTCCGCCTTCAGGTCGATGATCACCGGCTTTGCTCCGGCCAGAATAGCGCAGGGCTCATAGGAGACATAGCTGGGCTGGGGTATCAGCACCTCATCTCCCGGCTCGCACATGGCCCGCAGGCCGATATCAATGGCTTCTGAGCCTCCTACTGTCACAAGTACCTGGTGATTGTAATCATAGCTTATGTTATTATGGCGCATATGATATCTGGCGATTTCCTGCTTGAGCTCCTTTAAGCCGGCGTTGGAGGTATAAAAGGTACGGCCCTTTTCCAGGGAATAGATTCCCTCCTCCCGGATATGCCAGGGAGTGTCAAAGTCCGGCTCCCCCACTCCCAGAGAGATGGCGTCCTTCATCTCACTTACAATGTCAAAAAATTTTCTGATACCGGAGGGCTTAATCTCCGCCACGGTCTTACTTAACGGATCTCTCATGGCGTGATCAGCTCCCTCTCATCCTCGACCTTCTCCAGAATTGTGCCGTGATCCTTGTATTTTTTCAGAATAAAATGAGTGGCCGTGCTCAGCACGCTGTCCAGGGTAGACAGCTTCTGGGAGACAAAAGCGGAAACCTCCTTCAGAGTCTTGCCCTCCAGGGTAACCAGCAGATCATAGCCGCCGCTGATCAGGTAAACCGCGTGAACCTCCGGATATCTGTAAATCCGCTCCGCCACGCTGTCGAAGCCCTGCCCCCGCTGTGGCGTCACCCGCACCTCAATCAGAGCGGACACCCGTTCTCTCGAGGTTTTATCCCAGTTGATCAGCGTATGATAGCCGCAGATCAGTCCCTCCGCCTCCATGGCCGCCATCTCGTTGACGACATCTATCTCCTCCACTCCCAGAATCACAGCCAGCTCCTTTGTGTCGATACGGCTGTTTTTTTCAATAATGCTCAGCAGCTCTTCTCTCATTGCCTGCCTCCTCATTTTCTATTACAGCAAATAACTCTATGCCTTTAGAAGCTGTCATGCCGATATGACTGATTATAGCTTCCATACTGTATCCGCCGATACCTTCCGTTAAAGCTCCCGCATCATATCCGCCAATATCACAGCTTCTCAATTTCATCGGCTCCGGGCCGGTTCAAATATCTTTTTTTAATCCCCTGAGAAGTGCGGTGCAGCACGATCCTGTCATTGGAATCTGTAATCCATCCGATGACCGCCGCGTGAATCCCTGCTTCCTCAAGCTCCGCCGCCAGCGCCTCCCCCTGGCCGGTCACCATCAGAAACGCACCGCCGGATAAAAGCTCGTAGGGATTCAGCCCGAATATCTCACAGACTTCTATAGTCTCCTGCCTGACCGGTATGCTCCACAGCCGCACGGTCAGCCCAGCATTCTGATCTTCAGCCATCTCCCAGAGAGCGCGCCAGATTCCGCCGTCTCTGATTTCACGCATTTCACATACGTCAAAGCGAGCCGCGATCTCCGCCTCCCTGGCCGCAGGCAGCGCATCCCCGAAAGTCTTCATCTGTTGAAGCATTCGGTCCGGCAACCGCGCGGACACCTCTTTTCCATGCTCCCGCACGATCCGGGATGTCCCCTGCAGACCGATCCAGCGGCTCATCACAATGCTCATGCCGGGACTGGCTTTTTTTTCAGAAAAATTTACAGCCCCGCACATATCCCGGCAGGATTTCTCTTCCTTCGATAAGTCCTCTTCCTTTTCCACAGTATCTTTCTCTTACTCAGTTGCGGCTGACGTATCTTCCGTCGTCGCAGCCTCCGTTGTTGTCTCCGCGGTCTCTGTGGTCGTCCCCGCCGCCAGCAGCGAATTCACCACGCTCTTGACGTAATCAATGCTTCCGGTAGCCAGAGCCTCATTCATGGCCGCCGCCTGGCTTTCATCGGAGGTAGCTGTTCCAAAAGTAGCTGTTCTCGCCACCGCGCTGTAGTTGCTGCTGTTCACCTGGGTTCGGCTCTGCTCTACCCCGTCCACATAAACCACCTTCCACAGCTGTGCTTTATATCCCGTGTAAGCGCTGCTGGTCGACACATAGCCAATGGGCTGGGACGCGTCTGTATAGATCACATCCGCTCCAGGATCGATGGTTTCCAGAATCACGCTTTCAAACTCCACCGTCCGGTTAGAGGCCCTTGTCTCCTCACCGTAAATATTCACCGTAAGAGTCGTGCCGCTGACATAGGCCTCAATGTAAACCGGCGTATCTGTGTCATTGACAAACCGGAAATCCTTGCCGGAGGACTCCGCCAGCGTAGCGTCCGAGGAGATCGGCACATACCCCACAATCATGGAATGGTTGTAGCGCATGGTGACCTCCAGCTCCGCCCGCAGCACCGCGTTATAGAGCGTAGAGGAAACCTGACAGATTCCTCCGCCCACACTGTCCACCACCTTTCCGGCCTCGTATGCCTTTCCGGTCACGAACCCATTGTCTGTAGTATAAGGAGAAGAATAAGAGTCAAAAGAAAATTCCTCTCCCGGGTAGACCGTCACACCGTTGATCAGCCTGGCCCCATTTGTAATGTTGGCGATTTTGGCTGAGGTGGCTCCGGAAAAGCTGGTAGAATAAGTACCTATCACATCCTGTACTCTGGAAAGCTCCTCGGCGGAACCCTGCGGCTCCTCTACCTCCACTGTCAGCTCCAGGGCACACGCGGTTTTATCCCAGCCTTCGTTCAGCGCTGCCGCAATATTCGCCGCTGATTCTTCCACATTCACCGCGTAACCGGTGGAACCCGCGACGACCTGGAAGGAGCCGCCGCTGCGGGTCAGGGAATAATTGACCGCGGCCTGATCATAGGCTGTGCAGTTCTGCTCTATAAACTCCTGAATGGCCGTCTGGTCAAAGCTGATTTCCACTTCATACACCTTATTGGTGCGTTCCAGATCCTTCAGCGCCTTATAGCGCTCCACCACGTTACCGCTCTTTCCCGCGGACACAGCCTCCTCTACAATCTCCACATTGCTCCAGCTGCCTCCAAGCTGGGCGGCGGTAACGGTAATCTCCGCCACCCTGCTGCCCTCCGCCGTATACTGAAGAACAAGCTCCGTCTGCAGAAGGTCTTCCACATACGCCTCCACCGCGCCTGTGGCCTGTTCCAGCGTCATCCCCGAAATGTCAACACTGTCGACATAGACGCCCGTGGGAGCCGTATCCGTCTCTTCCGCCTTCGCCCTCACAGTTCCCTGCAGTGACACAAGGCAGATCCCTGCAAGTGCCATCACAGCTATCCATTTCCAACATTTCCGGAATTTCTTCATCCTCTCTCCTCATTGCCATCCGGCAAACTGCCTTTCGGATTCCGGCACATCATGAAACCGTTCCGGAATCCGCCATTCCCTTCCGCTGTTTCTTCCTATAAAAAAGATACCACCAGCGAAAGCAGCATGGCCGCTACAATAATAACACAGATCGCCGCGGACGCGATCCTTTTTGCTTTTCTTTTACTGACCTTCTTCATATCCGGTATCTCTTCTCCTCAATCAGGAACTGTCACGAAATCATTTTCGCAGCCTCTCTTTACCTTGCCAGCCAGCCGCCGTCCACCGCAAGAGTAAAGCCGTTTACATACTCTGAAGCGGCTGAAGCCAGATATACAACCGCGCCCATCATATCCTCGGGCGTTCCCCAGCGCTCCGCCGGAATCCGATCCAGAATGGCTTCGCTTCTGTTGGCGTCTCCCCGCAGCTGAGCCGTATTGTTGGTGGCCATATATCCCGGCGCGATGGCGTTGACATTGATGCCGTACTTTGCCCATTCATTGGCCATAGCCTTGGTCATGCCCATAACCGCGGACTTGGACGCCGTATAGGAGGGTACCCGGATGCCTCCCTGATAAGCCAGCATGGAAGCGACGCTGATAATCTTGCCTCCGCCTCCCTGGGCTATGTACTGCCTCGCAAAGGCCTGGCTCAGGAAATACACAATTTTCTCATTGAGATTGACTACCTTATCCCAGTCCTCCTCTGTATAATCAATGGCGTCGTTGCGAATAATCACGCCGGCGTTATTGACAAGGATATCAACCCTGCCGTATGCCTCACGCGCTCCGGTTAAAATATTCGGAATGGACTCCATATCAGAAATATCGCAGATGACCTCCGTGAAGGAACCGCCGAATTCCTCAATCTTCGCCTGCGTATCCGCGCAGGAGCGCCGCGCCACGCCCACGACTTTGGCGCCCGCCTGAGCTAACGCCACGCTCATACCCTGGCCAAGCCCCGTGTTGGCTCCGGTAACTACCGCAACCCTGCCATCCAGTTTAAATAAATCCAGAATCATATGAAATACCCTCCTTTTGTGAATGCTCTCATAACCGCCGGGACTCCGCCTTACCCCATGCTTCCCCCGATGCTCATAGTATACACCCTTTTACCCATACTTTGCAATCAAATCCTTCGCGAGATATTTTACCACATCCTTCGCGTAAATTTCTCTGCCATAAGCTGTAAAATGGGTCCCATCCTCCAGCATAAGCGTGCAGTTGCTCATATCAATATGAACATCCTCATAAATATTGATGAAAATCACATCCTCATACTCTTCCGCAATCCGGCGCAGCGCCTCCACATAATCCAGCCCCGTGCCGCCCCCGTAGTTCAATGTATCACTGTCATCCACCACTTTCCCATAAGAATACAGCTGGGAAAAGTTCTGCGCGCAGAGCACAAATGTCGCCTGGGGAGCGTATTCCCTCCACGCCTCCAGAGCTGTCCGGATGGCTCCGGCATAAGTGTCCGTGGCATAAGGATCCTCTCCCTGACTGACGATTCCCGCGAAATAATCATTCAGCCCATAGGAGAAAAAAATATAATCCATCTCCTGCCAGTCAGTCTCCAGATAGCTCTGGTCCACACTGCCGTCCTCATATGGCGCTGCCCCGAAAATCACCTGATCCGTAATCGCCATCAGAGACTGATCCGGCTTTCCATCGTTCCATCCGCTGTACGACGCCTGGGTCCCGCCGATGGCGCAGTTGTAAATTTCCACTTCCAGCTCCTGCTCTATAACAGCCGCGATGCCTGTCTCATCCTTCACATTGCCCCAGATACTGTCTCCCAGCACGCCGATTTTGATCCCTTGCGCGTAAGCCGCGCCTTTATTTTTTAAATACTGATAATGCAGATTTTTGACCGGCCCGCTCACCTCATAGATCAGTCCGGCCAGGATCAGTATCGTCAGCAGAATCAGAACAGATTTTTTCAAAAAAGACTTCATTTTTCCCTGCCTTCCGTTTCCGGCAGCTTCCCTCGTCAGCATTTTCGCCACCCCGTCACCTCATCCAGTAGCTTGCGCCAGCCACCAGACTGGCAAAAAAATACAGGCCACAGTACAGATGCCAGACGTAGACCGCGGAAAGCATAAGCGGTGCCCTCCCCCGGGTCCTTCCTGTT
>JAJQCU010000048.1 GCA_021202575.1 Lachnospiraceae bacterium | reverse complement strand
CTTTAAGCCCTCGTTGGTGCCGTCGTTGACATTGATAAAGGCGGGCACCGCAATCGCCGGGTCAAGCTTCTCCGTATCCACCACATAGCCGTGATTCTGGGAGGAGATGTAGACTCTCCCGGTTTCCAGCTCCTTCACCGGATGGTTGCCGCCACGGTGGCCATATTTTAACTTATAGGTATCCGCGCCGGCAGCCAGAGCCATCAGCTGGTGCCCCAGGCAGATGGCAAAGATGGGCACGTCAGATTTATATAGCTTGTAGACCTCGTCGATGATAGCGCCGCAGTCCTTGGGGTCTCCCGGCCCGTTGGAGAGCATGATACCGTCCGGCTGATCCGACAGAATCTCAACAGCCTTTGTTCTGGCCGGATAGACTGTCACATCGCACCCTCTGGCCGCCAGGGAGGCGGCGATATTTTTCTTGGCGCCCAGATCCAGCAGGGCCACCTTTTTCCCTTTCCCGTTTAACTCACGCACAAGAGAGGGCTTTTTCTCACGGACGCCCGCCTGATAAGCCTCGGGGTCAAAGTCCGCGCTGCCGCTCAAAGGTCCGTTGTCCGATAACTTCAGAACCCCGGGCACATAGTAAGGCTCGTCACAGGTCACCCTGTCCACTACATTTCCGGTCCGGTAGGCGTGGAGCCTGGGCAGAATTTTCTCCAGGTCATATTCCTCGTCGGTGGTAATCATGCCGTTCATGGTGCCTTTTTCCCGAAGGATTCTGGTCAGCGCCCTGGTGTCGATCCCCGCGATGCCGGGGATGCCGTACTGCTCCATAAATTCCTGCAAGGATAAATCACAGCGGAAATTGCTGGGGACTCTGGACACCTCTCTGACGATGAAGCCGTCCGGCCAGGGCCGTCTGGACTCCATATCGTCCAGGCAGACGCCGTAATTGCCGATCAGCGGGTAGGTCATGCAGACCGCCTGCCTCGCGTAGGAGGGGTCGGTCAGGACCTCCAGATACCCCGCCATGGAGGTGTTGAATACGATCTCGCTGACGATCTCTTTGTCAGCGCCAAAATGGGTTCCCGTAAATATGGTACCGTCTTCCAATATCAAAAATGCTTTCATGTGCTCACCCTTCTCCCTTTGTCACAAAGCTGCTCACTGCGCATCTTAAGTTCCATATTTTCAAACGCTCATAGTATACCACGGCCATAAAAAAAGGGCAATGGATTTTCCGAACAGAGTCCGCAAAGAGTTTCACATATCCCATATATCCGCAGGAACATATATTCCTTGCAATTTTAAAATAGCCGTCTTATAATGAGCGAAAACAATCCACATTTTAATCAGGAAAGGCAATTGCTCCGCAGATTTCGTTTCCGTATGGTTTACGGCGTCTGTCGCAAAAGGGTATATGAATGAAAAAACTGCTTTCAAAAGAGGATACGCAGCTTAAGATCATCTTTGTCGGGATGATTTTTGTGCTGCTTGCGGTCTTAATTCCTCTGTATGTCATCAGTCACTATAATTTCATGAGTATGGATGACGTGGCATACGCCGCAGAAGCCATACAAATATGGAAGGAATCCCATTCCGTCCTGCAGCTTTTCGCTTCCATCATCACATACTGCCAGAGCTTCTGGCAGGAATGGGCTGGAATCGTCACGGCGCAGGGGCTCCTTATCCTCATCATGGGACCTTTTGTCGAAAATTCATATTATATGTCAACTTATATTACATTGACCTGCTTCATAGTGTCGGAGCTTTTCCTCTTTCTGGTGATTCTCATCCGAATATTTCATGCAGATTTTTTTCGATCCGCCATCATTTCCATCTGCATTATCTCTCTGCAGATTCTTCTGACACCCTACCCGAACGAAGCGTTTTACTGGATCTGTGGAGCCGTATCCTACACCTGTCCATACAGTGAAGCGATGCTTTTATGCGGGATGCTGGTTCTGCTGTATTGTCGTCCATAGAAACTATGGGAAAAAATCCTCCTGTATATCGGCATTTTTCTGATGACCTTCATGGTATCCGGCGGAACATATATCACACTTATTGGGATGCTGTGCGTCTATTTTCTGATAGCAATCTGGTTCTGGTACCGCAAAAATTCCGGAAAATATTTTGTCACAGCAGCTTTCCTGCTCTATCTGGCCGGTTTCTTTGTGAACGTACTGGCGCCGGGCAATCAGGAGCGTCTTTCCATTGCAGATACCACAGGTTACCCCGCTTTTATTGCAATCCTGCGTTCCTTCAAGGAAGCTGCGGAATACATCGCTGTATACTCCATCCCTCCCTGTATCCTGCTTACGCTGCTGTTTCTCCCGCTTTTTGCCAACATTGTAAAAAAGAGAGACTTCGCCTATTCCTTCCCGGTTCTGGTCACGCTGATTTCCTTCTGTGTGTTCGCGGCGCAGTTTACCCCCACTCTTTATACCCTTGGTATCACAGGTGCGGGAAGGATTCAGAATATTTATCGCTGGACCTTTTACATATGGTTCTACGGAAATGAGCTTTACTGGGTTGGCTGGGTCTTAAGAAAATTTGAAAGGAAATCTGAAAGCCATATCAGCTTCCTGCTGCCCGGATGGATACTCGGCGGGATCGGGATGATTTATCTTCTGAACTTCTGGGGCGGAAATCTGGTAACCACAGTCTCCGCCATCCGCGATCTGTATACCGGAGAGGCACAGATTTATTATGAGGAATATCTGGAACGCATGGAGATACTGGAAGATGATGCAATCTCAGACGCGGTTCTTGAACCTTTCTCCTATTACCCGTATGTGCTCTTTTTTGAAGACATCAGGGAGGACCCGGAGCATTGGGCAAACCGGGCATACGCCACCTATTACGGCAAAAATTCCGTAAGGCTGGCCGAAGAATAAAGTACGAATTTCCTTTAAGATTGCAGGGGCCGGACATCCAGGAGATGTCCGCTTTCACAAGAGACGACTTCGGTGCAGTACCGACCTCAGTGAAGCACGGAGCAATTCTGCAGGAACCAAACAATCAGGGCGGGGACACTTTTAATGTGTTCCCGCCCTGATTGTTGGAGTTCTTTCGTCGTCTGAAACACGACCCCCTGACAATTGAATTTTTATCTGAAATAATTCACGCCGGATTCAAAGATCTTCATATCCTGTTCGCCGTAAATATTGACAGCCACGCTCTCGCCCTTCCGTTCCACGTGAGCCATCTTGCCAAGCACTCTGCCGTCCGGCGATGTGATGCCCTCAATGGAGGCGTAGGAGCCGTTGACGTTCCACTCCTCGTCCATGGATACATTGCCCTGGTAATCAGAATACTGCGTAGCCACCTGTCCGTTGGCGAATAATTTCGCGAGCCATTCATTGTCTGCCACAAAGCGCCCCTCGCCGTGGGAAGCAGGGCTGCAGTAGACACCGCCCAGGGCCGCGCCCGCAAGCCAGGGAGATTTGTTGGACACCACCTTTGTATATACCATTTTGGAAATATGGCGGTTGATGGTATTGTAGGTCAGAGTTGGCGCATTCTCATCCTGCCCCATGATACGCCCGCCGGGTACCAGCCCCAGCTTGATCAGCGCCTGGAAGCCGTTGCAGACGCCCAGAGCCAGTCCATCCCGCTCATTTAAAAGCTTCATGACCGCCTCTTTAATCTTTTCATTCTGGAAAGCGGTGGCAAAGAACTTGGCGCTGCCGTCCGGCTCGTCACCGGCGGAAAAGCCGCCCGGGAACATGATAATCTGAGCCTGATTGATGTCCTGTTCAAAGACCTCCACGCTCTCCCGGATATCCGCCGCGGAGCGGTTTCTGAACACCTTCGTGATCACCTTCGCGCCCGCCTGCTCAAAGGCTCTGGCGCTGTCATACTCACAGTTGGTGCCCGGAAATACAGGGATAAACACCGTGGGCTGAGCAATTTTGTGCTCACATACATAAACACTGTCCGCGCTGTACAGCGGAGATTCTACCTTTTGGGTCCCCTTCGAGGCTTTGGTGGGGAAGACCTTCTCCAGCGGCTTTTCCCAGCATGACAGAGCCTCCTCTATGGAAATGCTGACCTCTCCCACACGAAATACCGGCTCCGCCGTCACCTCAGCCACCACACAGACATCCACATCCTGATCCAGCAGCTCTTCAGCCGCCTTGACAGAACACTCCGCCACAATATCTCCCAGAGCGTTTTCAAATAACTCCTCCGGGGCAATTTCCTCCGCGATCCTCACTCCCAGGCCATTGCCGAAGGCCATTTTGGAGAGAGCCGCCGCCAGGCCTTTGGAATCCGGCACATAGGCGGACACAATTTTTCCATCCTCCATGGCGTTTAAAATGACGTCATAATTGCGCATGGCGTCGGAATAAACCGGCAGGTCATACTCATCCTTTTCTATATGGAAGCGAACCAGCACATTCCCGGCCTTTTTCAGCTCCGGGGATACAATGTTGCCGACCTTCGCCGTGGTAACCGCAAAGGAAACCAGAGTGGGCGGCACGTCAATTTCTCCAAAGCTGCCGGACATGGAATCCTTGCCTCCGATGGAGGGCAGGCCAAAGCCCAGCTGGGCGTCAAAGGCTCCAAGCAGGGCGAGGAAGGGCTGGCTCCAGCGCTCCGGCTTTTCGTTCATCCTGCGGAAATATTCCTGAATGGTGAAGCGGACATTTTTATAGTCTCCGCCATTGGCCACAATCCTGCTTAAGGACTCCAGCACCGCGTAGACCGCACCATGATAGGGGCTCCAGCTGAAAAGATAAGGATCGAAGCCGCAGCTCATCATGGTCACCAGGTCGGTTTTGCCCTCCTGCACGGGAAGCTTCGCAACTATGGCCTGGGTCTCGGTCAGCTGCCTTTGCCCGCCGTAGGGCATATAGACGCTGCCCGCGCCGATGGAGGCGTCAAACATCTCCACCAGTCCCTTCTGGGAACACACATTTAAATCGGAGAGAGTATCCAGCCAGGCGGCTCTCACGTCCTTCCTCTCCAGATCCTTTTCCACCTCCGGAACAGCGTATTGATGCAGCACGTTCTCCTTCTCATCGGGCATCTGCGCGGTCACGGCGGTCTCCTGATGAGCGCCGTTGGTATCCAGGAACGCCCTGGAAAGATTGACGATCTCGTCACCCCGCCAGCTAAGTACAAGCCTGGGCTCCTTTGTAACTACAGCCACCTCCACCGCTTCCAGATTCTCCTCCGCGGCGTATCCCATAAACTCCGCCACATCCGCCGGGTCCACCACCACGGCCATGCGCTCCTGGGACTCGGAAATGGCAAGCTCCGTGCCGTCCAGGCCGGCGTATTTTTTGGGTACCTTATCCAGATCAATCAAAAGTCCGTCCGCCAGCTCCCCGATCGCCACGGACACGCCGCCGGCGCCGAAATCATTGCACTTTTTGATCAGTCTGCTGACCTCGGGCCTGCGGAACATTCTCTGAAGCTTCCTCTCCGTGGGAGCGTTGCCCTTCTGCACCTCGGCGCCGCAGACCTCAATGGAAGAAACCGTGTGAGCCTTGGAGGAGCCGGTAGCCCCGCCGATGCCGTCTCTTCCCGTCCTGCCTCCCAGCAGAATAACCACATCCCCCGGGTCTGAGGTCAGGCGCTTCACGTTCTCCCTCTTTGCCGCCCCCATGACCGCGCCGATCTCCATGCGCTTGGCCACATAATCGGGATGATAAATCTCCTTCACATAGCCGGTGGCCAGGCCGATCTGATTGCCGTAGGAGGAATACCCTCCGGCCGCGCCCCTGACCAGCTTTCTCTGGGAAAGCTTGCCCTTCAGGGTTTCAGACACGGGCACTGTTGGGTCCGCCGCACCGGTAACCCGCATGGCCTGATACACATAGCCCCGGCCGCTTAAGGGATCGCGGATAGCGCCGCCAAGGCAGGTGGCCGCGCCGCCGAAGGGCTCAATTTCCGTGGGATGGTTGTGCGTCTCATTCTTGAAAAAGACCAGCCACTCCTCTGTCTCCACGTGGCCGTCATCGTACTCCATCTCCACAGGCACCACCACGGAGCAGGCGTTGATCTCATCGCTCTCCTCCATGTCGTTCAGCTTTCCGTCTTTTTTCAGCTTTTTCATGCCGATGGTGGCCAGGTCCATCAGACAGATAAATTTATCCGGGCGGTCCTGATACAGCTCCTCCCGGGTATCCAGATAGCTTTCAAAAGTGGTCTGGATGGGGGTGGAATAATAGCCGTCCTCAATAGTAATATCCTTTAATTCCGTGGAAAAGGTGGTATGCCTACAGTGATCGGACCAATAGGTGTCCAGCACCCTTATCTCCGTCATGGAAGGGTCTCTCTTTTCCTCCTTCTGAAAATAACGCTGAATATGTAAAAAATCCCGGAAGGTCATAGCCAGGCCTAGGGAATCATAAAGCCCGCGGAATTCCTCTTCTTCCATCATGCGGAAGCCGTCCAGAATCCTGACGCTTGCCGGCTCCTCATACCTGGTAATCAGCGTGTCCGGCTTCTCAAGGCCGGTCAGTCTGGAATCCACCGGGTTGATACAGTAATGCTCGATTTTTTGAAGCTCCTCATCGGTGATGCCGCCGGAAACCACGTAGGTCACCGCGGTTTTGATAACGGGCTCCTCATCCTCCTTCAGGAAGCGGATGCACTGCTCGGCGCTGTCCGCCCGCTGGTCAAACTGCCCCGGCAGAAACTCCACGCCGAAAATCCGGTCGCTCTCCTCATATGGAAACTCCTCCGGATAGCAAAAGTCCACCGGCGGCTCCGCGAACACCGTGCGGCAGGCCCTCTCAAAGGTCTCCTCCGTCAGATTCTCCACATCATAGCGGATCAATACCCTGACCCCAGTGATGGAAGTAATGCCAAGATAGTCCACCAGGTCAGCTAAAAGCTCCTTCGCCTTCACCGCGTAGGGAGGCTTCTTTTCCACGTAGATCCGTTTTACATTACCCATGGTAAGTCCTTTCTTAATTCAATCCTTTTCAGTATATTTTTCAATATTCCTCATTCTGATTTCTGATCATTCGGAAGCGCTTCCGGATCAACACTGCCACTGCCCTGGTTCAGCGTCTTTTTACGCCGGCTCCTCCTCCAGAATCAGCCCCAGATTGGCCCAGATTAACGTAAACTGCTCCTCAATCTCCGCCTCGGAGGGCTTCATGGACAGCATACTGACCTTCATTCCCTCGATGGTATACATGATCTGTCTGGCCATGCCCGCCGGGTCATCGCAGTAGACCTCCCCCCGCTTCGCGCACTGACTCAACAGCTGCTCTAAGGCTCTGACCGCCGCCCGGAATTTTTCCTTCACAAAGTTCTCTTTTCCCTTTAACTGATGGGCGAAAGCATACTCATAGGTGGCCATGGCCAGGGTCTGGTCCATGCCCATCAGCTCCGCCTTCTGGGCGTCCAGAAACACCTGCAGCACATCCAGGGGGGTGGACTTCTCGTTCAGCGTCTTCCCAAACACGTCCTCCCCGGCCTCCGCGTCCTGGGTCAACACCTCCAGAAAGATTTCCTGGGTGCTGGAAAAATACAGGTACAGGCCGCCCCGGCTGATCTCACAGGCGTCGATGATGTCCTTCATCGTCACGCTCCTGTAGCCCTTCTCCACAAAGACCTGCCTGGCCTTCTCCACTATGTACTTCCTTTTCTGCTGCGATTTCTCTCCCATCGGCTTTCCTCCGCCCCGTATACCTTTTTTAAATCATCTTTTGCTTCTCAGAGACTGCCGCGACATTCTCTCCCCACAGCGCCGTACCCCCGCGGCGCCGGAGGTGACGCGTCTGTCTTTTTACTTTTCCTGTGCTGACACACGTCTAACGTTTACTGACACGCATCTCGACGCGTCCACGACGCCGGAAACTGACACGCGTCTCATTGCTCACCGAACATTATACAAAATAGGCCTCTATATTTCAAGATGGGAAATTATATTTTTCTGCATGCAAAAAAAGCACTGAAAACGGCACAAAAACGGCGCCCAAACTTATAGTCTGAGCGCCAGTCTGTTCAGAATCTGCCGTCCGATAACTCATGCAGCTGCCCCGGCTCCAGTATCTCAATCCTGCACCGGTGTACCTTGTCCTTTCTCTGATACCTGATTCCAACCAGAATAATCCTCCCGGTGGTTTTGGGCTGTTCTCCAAGCTTTCCCCGAAACCTCAGCGCATAATTTCTGTCCTTAATCTGCTTCAGGGCGCTTTCCGGAGAAGCATCCACCTTCAGTTCAATGATAATCCCGTCATCCGAAGGATTATGAGGATAGAAAATATAATCCACATACCCAATTCCGGCCTGATCTTCCCTCTCCATATTGTATCGGTTTCTCGCCGCGATATAAGCAAGCTTCACACTGGCGGACAGCTCTGCCTCATCATTGTAGGCCTTCAGGGGCGATTCGGTGGTATGCACAATGGCCAGTACCTTTCCAACTGTCTCCTCATCTCCATCTAAAGTTGCCTGCAGGATACGGGCGGATTCCCTTTCCAGCTCGCGCATATAGCTATACTTTGGCTCTGTCCGTATAATCTTATCGAACTCAAGCTCAAGCTCTCTGTTCGGAATCCGCACAAAGCCGTTATAATAGTTCAGATAGCCATATACCGTCATGACAGATAAAATTTCATCCCGGAATTTCAGCTCCGTCGCCGTGGACGCGTATTCCGAAATGTCCACCTCCACCGGCTCGCCGGCCGCAAGAAGCATCACCGCATCCCTCACGCCATCAATGTCATTCAGTACATAATCCTTCAGTTCAACATATTCTCCCGCCTTCGCCCAGTAATTACTCAGCTTATTCCGCGTCAGAGCGGACACCACCGAGTTGGGATTGTATATGCTGCTTTGATTTTCCCTTTCATATCCGTCATACCAGTCCGCCAGTTCCTGACGGGAAAACGCGGGATGAGGGCAATTTCCCAGATATCGCTGATACAGCTCGTCTACCTCCTCATCGGTGAAACCGAAGTAATCACTGTACATATCGCTGTTCGCCATATTTAACTCCATGAAATGATTCATCGTGTCACTGGCGGAATACTTCTTTATGGGCAGTACGCCGGTCATATATGCCAACTCAACATACGCTCTGCCTTTTGTCATGCCTCCGAGAAAAGCGGTAAATTTTTCTCTGTCCTCTTCCGTGAAATATTTTTTATGGAAAACATAATCCCATTCATCAAAAAGCAGGATAAACTTTTCATTCTTATTTGCCAGTGATACGATCCGCAGCGTGGCTCCCATGGAATCCTCCCTGCGGATTTTCGCGTTGGGATATGCCTCCTTTAAATCATCATACAGCCGTGTTTTAATGGTGCTGATGTATTCCTGATATGATCCACATTCTTCCACTGCCCTGCTGAAATCAATATAAATCAGATTATGCTGGTTCAAATGCTTCTCATAGCCTTCTTTTTCAGCAATTTTTAAGTGTGAAAACACCTCCCTCGCGTCCGCGCCTTTTCCGAAAAAAGAACCAATCATCGTGGCAACCATGGATTTCCCAAATCTTCTGGGCCTGGTGACGGAAACATAATTTCTCCCGTGTTCCAACAGTGAAATCATTTCCTCCAGCATCTTTGTTTTGTCCACAAAATACGGCTTCTCCATTTCGCCTTTATACAATTCAAGGACATCCTCCGGATTCAGATAATAACCCATTCAGCATTCACCTCCCCTGCAAATCTTTCTTTCATGAACCTTGATCATAATCCAATTCGCCGCACGTGCAAGCGCATTCTTCTTCCCTGCGCTCATAATCCAATTCGCCGTTCGTCAGAAACATACAAACATGTTCCTTCCTCGCTTGCGTTCATAATATCATGAGCAAAGGGCGCTCATGATCAAAATTCGCCGCTCGCCGGACGTGCAAGCACGCCCTTCTCGCTTGCGCTCATTGTATCATAAAAAGCGTCAATCTCTTTCCTATAAGTTATCATAATATCCGGCACATTTCAATGAGAATTCAGATTACGGTCTGATTCCCTCAGAATTTTCCTCAGCAGTATCACCGCCGCGATGGCAAGCACAAATTCCGCACAGGTCTGGGCGTAAGCCAGCCCATACAGCGGCCAGAGCCAGTTCAGGATAAACAGCGCGGGGATTTCCAGCACCACCTTCCTGAGGATGGCGAAGGTAAGGGAATACTTTCCCAGGCCGCAGGCCTGGAACACGCCCACCGCCAGAAAATCCACCGTCAGAAAAGCCAGACCGATACACATTCCGTGGAGGAAGCGGCTGCCGTAAGCGATCACCTCCTCATCCTTCATGAACATGCCAAACAGCCCCTCAGATCCCACAAAATAAACCACTGTCATCAGCAGAATAAAGGAAACGCTGATCCTTGCGGCAAAGGTCACCGCCTTCCTCATACGGTTCCGGTTCCCGCTGGCGAAATTATAGCCCACCAGGGGCATGACACCCTGGGAAAGCCCCATGGAAATATACATGGGAATCATATTGATTTTCTGCGAGATGCCCATGGCGGCAACCGCGGTGGTACCGTAGGAGGCCGTGAAATTATTCAGCACCGTCATGCCCGTCACATTCAGCAGGTTCTGAATGGCGGCGGGAATCCCCACCGCGCAGATCTGTTTGAGAATAGCGATATCAAAGGAAAACATCCGGGGATCCACACACACAAAGGTCCGCCCCCGCCGCACCCGGATCAGGGTAAAAAAGTAAAGACAGGCCACGCAGTTGGAAATGAAGGTGGCCAGCCCCGCTCCCGCGGCTCCCATGTCAAGGCCAAAGGGAAGGATGAAAACGGGATCCAGGATGATGTTTAAAAGACAGCCGCTCATGGTGCCGATGCTGGCGTGAAGCGCCGACCCTTCCGCCCGCACCAGATTGGCCATGACCACATTCAGAATCGCCGGGACAGCCCCGCAGACCGTAGTCCAGCGCAGATACTGCCAGGTCACCGCCGCGGTGTCCTCCGCAGCGCCCAGAATCACCAGCAGCTGTGTATGAAAAATAAGAAAGGCCAGCGAAAACATGACTGAAAAACCCAGCGCACAGTAGAAGCTGACGGCGGAGCTTTTTTGCACTGCCTTATATTCCTTTTGTCCCAGGTAGCGGCTCATCAGGCTGGAGCCGCCCACGCCGAACAGATTGTTGACGGCGTTGAAGGCCAGCAGCACCGGAGCCGCCAGCGTGACCGCCGCGTTCTGTGTGGGATTATTCAGCATTTCCACAAAATAGGTGTCTGCCAGGTTATAAATCACCATGACGAGAGAGCTTAGCACCGTGGGAATGGCTAACTTCATGACAGCCCGGGGGATCGGCGCTCTCTCAAACAGTTCTGCTTTCTGCGCCTCCATGGAGGCTTCTTTTTCATTGGACATGGCAGGTTCTCTTTTCTTTCACAATAATCATATACATTTAAAAAGATACCACGGATTTCAGCCACAGTATCTTTGTATTATAAATGAAATCTGTTCATTCGTCCATGTCCTATCCCGGATTTCGTATGATTCGTATGATTTTTGCCAACATTTCCGCGCACGCGCTTTCCCCATGACTGTCCCGGGCTTTTATTCGGACGCAATACCGGCTGAAGGGATCAAGCTCCTTTCCTTCGTATACAATTCCAATCTGCTGATCCGTTTTGCAGCTCCATCCATTGACTTCGATTTCAGCTTCCAGTAAGCTGGCCGCTTTCCGGTCGCTGGACAGAGAAAAGGAAATCCGCGGATTCCCTTTATCAGTCACACAGTTTCTCTGATGCTCTATTCGTATCTCATCAATCTGTAACATAAAAACTCCCCCGGAATAAACATTCTATATGGC
>JAJQCU010000270.1:8239-11747 GCA_021202575.1 Lachnospiraceae bacterium | reverse complement strand
GGCCTGAAACATCTGCCGAATCCTGCGGCTCTCGTTGGCCATAAAGACCATGCCGCCAAAGGTCCGGATTGTACGGTAGCGCCCCATCAACAGGCCACCCCCGGAGCTGTCCATAAATTCGGTGTCCTTAAAATCAAATACCAGACACTCCACCGGCTTTTGCAAAAGCTCTCTGTCCACCCTTCTGCCGAGGCTCTCCACATGGTAGTGATCAATCTCCTTTGGCAGACGAATCCACAAATATTTTTCCTGCTCGTCCATGATTTTCCTCCTGATGATATGTCTTTATATGGAACGAGAGATTATTTCATTCCATATAAAAAACGACGCGAAAGAGCATTCTTTCTGAAATGTTCTCTTTCGTGTCGTTTCTCTTTTACTTTCTCTGAAGAATTTTTGCTTTCTCTGTAGAATGTGATAAAATCCGGATGCCCCGCGCGGATATCCCGAGGGCCCTTGCTTCTCTGTTCCCGGTTTCCCTACTCCATGGCGTTCAGAAAGCTCTGCGCCCAGCTGGCTCTGTTGGTGCCGGGCACCAGCTCGATCACCTTCTCGTAGGCCTCCTTCGCCTCCTCATCATTGTCCAGCCCCGTACAGCAGCGCCCGAAATAATACCAGTAATCCGCGTTGGTCTCGTCATAGGCCAGCGCCGCCTTCAGGTTTGTATAGCCTGTCTCATAATCCCCGGAATTATAGGCCGCGTAGCCAAGAGTATAAAAATAATCAGCGGCTCCCTCCGTCACCAGGCTCTTCATCGACTGATACAGCCCCGCCAGGCCGGATTCATTTTCCGTGAAAAATTCCTCCTGCTCCATGCACAGGGAAAAATAACTGTGAAAGGTTTCATAATCTGTGGGATCCGTCAGATACGCCTCTATCGCGGCAAGAAGCGCTTCCCCCAGGCTCTCCTCATCCGAATCACCGAAAAATTCCTGATACTGGGCGTTCAGCTCATCATAATCCGCCTGCAGCGCGCTCAGGGAGCTTTCCAGCTCGGAGATGGTCACATTCTGGGCGTCCATGGTCTCGCTGTTTGTGCGAAGGGTTTCCTCATATTCCTCCCGGGTGCTCTGCAGCCGGGACGGCATAACAAGGAAAAATAAAAACGCCGCTCCAAGCACAAGGCCGATCACAAGACCGGTAAAAAGTCCGCTTCCCTGCCTCGGCTCCTTAACGTTGGCCGGCTGGATGATCAGCTCATTATCCCGTTCATAGCGGACAACCTCGTCCTTTTTGCTCTTTTTGGCGCTGCCCTTCCGCAGTATACTGTTAATCTCATCCAGATAGCGCCGCGCGGCGGTATTCCCGCGATCCGCCTTCAGCACCTTTTTTAACAGCTGGGAAGCCCGGTCGTACTCACTGCGCTGCATATAAACCAGCGCCAACAGGACACTGGCCTTCAGAAATCTGGGATTCAGCGACAGCACCCTCTTGAGCTGGATCACCGCCAGGTCATCGCTCCCCTCCTCACAGTAGGACAGCGCCAGATTGTATTTGCGGATCGCCAGATCCAGATTATTCAGATCCGTCCGGGAGGACTGCATCTGCTTAAGATAGCTGTCCGCCAGATTGTCCTCCTGACGCAGATTGGTGGAGATTGTCCATTCCCCGAGAGCCCGGGCCACCTCTCCCATCTCAAAATACACAAGTCCAAGGAGATTCCGGGCGTCCACATGCTCTTTATTTAATTTCAGGCACTGATGCAGATCTCTCGCCGCTCCTGTCAGATCACGCTGCTGTGCTTTCTCAAGGCCGGAATTGTACATGCGGTTTGCCGCGTACATGATCTGTTTATACTGTCTTACATCACTTTTACAGGAGGGGCAGAAATTGTGCGTCGTCAGCTCAGCGCCGCAGCGATAGCATTTCATCCGTATCTCTCCTATTTCGCGGTTTTGTCATTTTTCAGCGTTTCCAGCAAAATATCCACCGCGTCCGTCATATCCTGCTGATATATCATCTCTTCCACATCCCCGATCTCGGTGCTGGGATAAAATTTTTTGAGCTCCTCTTCATATTGAATCATGATCATCCTCTTTTGGAGAGATATTCCTTCGCCTCTCCCACAAAATACAGGGAACCGGCCAGATAAACCCTGTTCCCCTCCGGTATATTTTTCGTCTCCTGTTCAAGAACCGCGGGCAGACTGTCCCCTGTTTCCATACGCGCGGCGCTTCCCGCCTGTCCGGCAGCGTCCAGAAGCTCCTCCCTGCCCGCTCCCCGCTTATTCTTCATCGGGGTCAGAATGATCCGGGAAAACAGCCCGCTGTCCGACAAAAGCCTCAGCATCTGCGGATAGTCCTTGTCCGCGGACGCCGAAAAAATCAGGCTGCGCTGCCCCGCGCATCCGTCAGCGGCCACGCTTTTGATCAAAGCCTCCACGCCATCCACGTTATGGGCTCCATCCACAAAAAAGCCCGGCAGCACTTCCTCCAAACGCCCCGCCCAGCGGGTCTCATGTAATCCCGCCAGCAACGCGCTGCGCGTCACCCGCTCAGAATCGACAATCCCCCTCTCCGCAAGGGACTCCGCCGCTGCAAGCGCGAGCGCGGTATTATCCACCTGATACAGAGCGGAGGTGGAAAGGCTGGGCCGGATGGTTCCATAATAGCGGGAATAAAAGGAAAAATCAATGGATTTTTTGCGAATTATGATTTCTCCGTAGTCCTTCTTTGACAAAATGCGGCAGCGGCACTTCTTTTCCCGCGCTTTCCGGCAAAAAATGTCCGCCACCTCATCATTTCCGGCTTCTACGATGACCGGGACGCCGGACATAATGATACCGGCCTTTTCCCCGGCAATCTCCTCCGGCGTATCGCCCAGATATTTCATGTGATCCAGCCCGATCTTTGTGATCAGGGTCAGATCCTTTACAGACACCGCGTTGGTGGCGTCCAGCCGCCCGCCCATGCCCGTTTCCAGTATCAGGATGTCCACCCGCGCCTCACAAAACACATACATCCCGATATAAAACATCATCTCAAAAAAGGTGGGAGCGTCCGTTTTGCTTTCCGCCAGCATGGCTTCCACACGCTCCACAGCGTCCAGGAAGCTTTCCTTACTGATGGGGGTCCCGTCGATCTGAAAGCGCTCCCTGATATCCACCAGATGGGGGGAGGTAAAAAGCCCCACGCGATAACCGGCTTTTGTGAGAATTCCCGCCAGATAGGCGCAGACCGATCCCTTGCCGTTGGTGCCGGCCACATGGACGATCCTCATATTTTTCTCCGGGCTTCCCATGTACGCCAGAAACCTCCGTGTCTCTTCCACACTGTGTTTTCTGGTAAAACCCGGAATACGGCAGAGTCTCTCCACCGTATCCTCATAATGATTCTGCAATTTTTCCATCTTCTATCTGTAATAATCAGTCCGTTTCGTCAGCAGTTGAACCTTTCGTCCGGGCAGCCAGCCCTTCCCCAGGCCGACAAAGCCTGAATCTCTTATCTGAAAAACTGAGCCAGACGCGCCTGCACCTGCTCCTTTTATCTGGAAAGCTGGGCCAGACGTG
>JAJQCU010000270.1:0-8229 GCA_021202575.1 Lachnospiraceae bacterium | reverse complement strand
CCATCATCCGGGCGTATCTGGCCTGCTTGTCCCTCTCCTCCTGAATCTTCGCCGCCGGCGCCCTGGAGATGAATTTCTCGTTATTCAGCATTCCATCCACTCTCTTCAGTTCGCCCTCCAGACGCTTTTCCTCCTTTTGCAGACGCTCGATCTCCTGACGAATGTCCACCAGCTCCGCGAACGGGATGTAAACCACCGCGTCCGCCAGCACCACAGACACCGCATCCTCGGGAATTCCGGTTTTGTCGGACTGCACCGTCACCTGAGAGGCATACGCCAGAGAGGCAAAAAACAGCTTCCCTTCCTCAAAGGTCCGGCGCACCTCCTCCTTCTCACTGACCACATAGACCAGCGCCCTGCGGGAAGGCACCACATTCATCTCCGTGCGGGCCGCCCGGATACCGCGCACTGCCTCCTTGATCCTCTCCGTGGCCGCTTCCTCCCTTGGAAAGCATCTGCCCTCCTGATATACCGGCCAGCTGGAAATCATGATGGACTCCTCCTCCGACTGCAGAGTGCAGAAAATTTCCTCCGTCACAAAGGGCATATACGGGTGCAGGAGCTTGAGCGCGTCGATCAGGACCGTCTTTAGGGTGTACAGCGCCGCGTTCTGGCTCGCCTGATCCTGCGTCTCGTACAGGCGGGGCTTAACCATCTCAATGTACCAGTCGCAGAACTCGTCCCAGATGAAATCATAGACCTTCTGCACGGCGATGCCAAGCTCGAAATTTTCCATGTTGTCAGTGACCTCTCTGATCAGGCCGTTCAGCCTGGAGAGAATCCACTTGTCGGCGGGCTCCAGCTCTTCTGTGGCCGGAACCGTCAGCTCCTTTCCCTCCATATTCATCATGATGAAGCGGGAAGCGTTCCATACCTTATTGGCAAAATTACGGCTGTTCTCCACCCTCTCATAGTAAAAACGCATATCATTTCCGGGGGCATTGCCGGTGATCAGCGTCAGCCGCAGGGCGTCCGCGCCGTACTTGTCTATGACCTCCAGCGGATCGATGCCGTTGCCCAGAGATTTGCTCATCTTGCGCCCCTGACTGTCCCGGATCAGCCCGTGGAACAGCACCGTCTTAAAGGGTTTCTCCTTCATCTGCTCATAGCCGGAGAAGATCATACGGATCACCCAGAAGAAAATAATGTCATAGCCGGTGACCAGCACATCCGTAGGATAAAAGTATTCCAACTCCTCCGTTTTATCCGGCCACCCCAGAGTGGAAAAGGGCCACAGCGCGGAGGAGAACCAGGTGTCCAGAGTGTCCGGGTCCTGGGTAAAGGAGGTGCAGCCGCAGTGCGGGCAGGCGCACTCCGGCGCCCTGTCCGCGACAATATATTCCCCGCAGTTGTCACAATAATACGCGGGAATCCGATGCCCCCACCAGAGCTGTCTGCTGATGCACCAGTCCCTGATATTGTCCGTCCAGTTGTAATAAATCTTATTCATGCGCTCGGGAACCAGCCGGATATCCCCGTTTCTGACGCCCTCCACCGCGGGCTTGATCAGCTCGTCCATCTTCACGAACCACTGCTTCTTGATCAGCGGCTCCACCGTGGTCTTGCATCTGTCGTGGGTACCCACATTATGAGTGTAATCCTCCACCTTCACCAGCAGCCCCAGGCTGTCCAGCTCCTCCACAATCTGTCTGCGGGCCTCATAACGGTCAAGCCCCGCGTATCTGCCGCCATTCTCATTGATGGTGGCGTCGTCATTCATGATATTGATCTCCGGCAGATTGTGACGCTTTCCTACCTCAAAGTCATTGGGGTCATGGGCCGGGGTGATCTTCACCACGCCGGTGCCAAACTCCATATCCACGTAACTGTCCTCCACCACAGGAATCACCCTGTTGACGATGGGAAGCAGCACACTTCGCCCCTTCAGATACGTATACCGTTCATCCTCCGGATTGATGGCCACCGCGGTATCGCCCAGCATGGTCTCCGGCCGGGTGGTGGCAAAGGTCAGAAATTCTGTCTTACTGGGCTCTCCATTCTCATCGATCAGCGGATATTTGATATGCCACAGATGGCCGGCCTGCTCCTGATACTCCACCTCCGCGTCGGAAATGGAGGTATTGCACACCGGGCACCAGTTGATGATACGGCTGCCCTTATAGATCCAGCCCTTCTCATGCATCTTGCAGAATACCTCGGTGACAGCCCTGCTGCAGCCCTCGTCCATGGTAAAGCGCTCTCTGTCCCAGTCGCAGGAGGAACCCAGCTTCTTTAACTGGCTGGTGATCCTGCCGCCGTATTCCTTCTTCCAGGCCCAGGCCCTCTCCAGGAATTTCTCTCTGCCGATGTCCTCCTTGGAGATGCCCTCCTCCTTCATCTTCTCAATAATCTTCACCTCCGTGGCGATGGAGGCATGATCCGTCCCCGGCTGCCAGAGCGCATTATAGCCCTGCATTCTCTTAAACCGGATCAGAATATCCTGCATGGTATTGTCCAGCGCGTGCCCCATATGCAGCTGCCCGGTAATGTTGGGCGGCGGCATCACAATGGTAAAGGGCTTTTTGCTGCGGTCCACCTCAGCATGAAAATATTTTTTCTCCAGCCACTTACTGTAAATTCTGTCTTCAATCCCCTTCGGATCATAGGTTTTTGCCAGTTCCCTGCTCATATGTTTAATCTCCTGTGCGATTGTTGATGATACTCTTATAATTCCCCCGGTTTCCATAGAATGCACGGAAACCAGGCAGCCCTTCACAGTCCCCGCCCGCTCACGTCCGTGCGGTTCCCAGGCCCTAATACCACACATTGTAGCCCTTGAGAACTACGTTTGTCAAGGCAAAAGCACAAAGGATATAAGGAATATAGGCCGCCGGCTCCTCCAGCCTCCGCCTTAACCCGCGGCGGCGAAAGCTTTCCCGGCACAAAAGCATCAGCCCCGAGCAGGCCTTCAGCCACCAGAACAGGAAAAAGCAGATGAAAATATCCGTCACTCCGAGAAAATACAGGCAGCAGTTCATAAACACCAGGCTGTCCGCCAGGCCATAAAACCTGAAATACCGGTAAAAGCCCTCGCAGGCCAGACACAAAAGTAATACCGCCAGCCTCCCGCCGGCAATTTCCCACTCTTCCCACAGGGCGATACCTGTGATCAAGGCTTCCATCCCGTCAGGATCTGTCTGAATCCCTGTACCAGCCATCCAAAAGAGGCGCGGCAGGTCACGCAGCAGCACAACGCCCGCCCCAAGCAGATGAGAGGCCCGCAAAACGAGCCTGCTCTCATGATCCTGCCAGGCTGCCCATGCCAGATAAAAATAGAACAGAACGTCACAGATTATTTCTGATCCTGGTGCGAAGCTCATCCAGCACGCTCTCCTCCACAACTACTATCACCGGATACACCTCCGCCTCCCGGTCATCCCTGTATGCTGTCACCGTCACCTCATACACTCCGGGAGAGGTGTAAAGCGGCACGGAAAACTCCATCCCCTCCTTCTGGATCAGCCGCGGCTCCCCGTAGGAATAAATCGCGTTCAGCTCAGGAAATACCGAGGTAAATTCCTCCGGAAACGCCACCTCTATTCTCTGCGCGTAGCCGCCCGCCAGAATATGCAGCACTCCGCCCTCTCCGAATTTAAAGTCCCCCTCATATCCTTCCCTGCTGTGATCAATCCAGGCGTACAGAGTCAGTTCTATCTCTGCCTCCTCCTCATCCCCGTCAGGATCAGTGTCAGGGTCAGAACCGGAATCATCCCCGGAATCCGGGTCAGTGTCAGGATTTTCCACCCCGGAATCCCCCGCCGGAATTCGGACGTTTACCGTTTCCCCGATATTGCCGGCCGCATCTACCGCGGCAATATGCAGCCAGGTATCCTCTGTGCCGATTTCCAGAAGCGCTGTTTCCGCTTCCGTATAGGTTTCCTCTCCGGAAACGCTTCCCGCGGAATTTCCATCCTGGTAGTAATAATATCCCTTCACTCCGCTGACCAGCAGATTTTGCGTCACATTGGACCGGCACAGCAGTGAATAGCTGTCTCCGGTTTTTCGATAGGATTCCGCCTGATGATAGTACACCGTTCCCTGATCCGCCGGCTCCTGCCAGGTAAGCTGCATTTTTGCATCCTGCGTCACCGCCATGCAAAATCCCGTCACCCTGTCCGGCGGCGCCATATCCGCGGCCGCCTGTCCGGTATGGATCTCCTGCCTGGTCAGCTCCTCAAACATGGGCTGCCAGCTTTCCCCGTCCGTGGACTGATAAATCTGGTACCATTTTTCAATCTCATCCGGCTCTCTCAGCTCCAGATCCACAGCACCGGTTCCACCGAGTACCTGGTAATTTTCCACAGAGGTCAAAGACAGAGAAAGCCAGCGGGCATACAGGCAGGTATCCTCTCCCACCATAATTTCCGCTCCCGCGTATCCAGCAAAGGATGAAAACGCCGAGTCATAATACCAGCCCGCGAACCCATAGCCTGACCTTTGACAATCCGGAAGTGTGAAGGCCGTGTCCTCATATACCGCCGTAATCTGATCCGTCACCCCCGGTGTCTCTCCAAAATAATAGATATTCCCCCGCATTCTGCCATAGACAACGCCTGAAGTGTCCCAGGCTGAAAAGCTTTTTTTCGTCCGGGACGCCGCAATCCCGTCTCCCCCGTTGGTCACAAAGGTCACCCGATACCCCTGGGGCGGCACAATCTGATCAGAGGCAATCTCAAACTGCTCCCCCGACCTCCCGGAGGCGCTGAGCGTTCCCTGCCCTGACAGGGTGCCGCCCGCCAGGTCCACATTCACTTGGCTTGCCAGCTTATTCCACTGAGCATACAGCGTCACCGTGTCTCCATTCACCGCGGTCAGGTTCAGCACACTTGCGCCGTCCGCGTAGGTGATCCCGCTGCCGTCCGCCTTTGTGTTCCATCCCGCGAACTCATAGCCCAGGCAGACATACGCGTTCTTACGCAGGCTGGTGCTTCCATATCCGGCTTTGGCGGCGTCCTCTCCCTCAAAGAGCTCCGCGTTTCCATAGGTATGTCCCGTATCGGCCATGCTTCCGGAAACCCGGGAACCGGCTGGGGCGTTGGCGTTATAGCTGACATAATAGCCATTGGCGGAAACTCTTTCACAGTTATGCGAATAAGAGACGCCCTGCTCCAGGCCACCGCACCAGGGACAGAGATAATAATAATCCGCGGAGCAGGGAATGGAGCGGATGCCTTTGGCGGTGCCGCTGTTCATGTACATCAGACTGTATGTTGCCATTTCCCCGCAGTCCGCGCAGTAGCCGACCCATCCCTGAGGATACCTTCCGCCGCAGATCGTGTCAGCGCAGTCCAGGCCGTGATAACCCTTCATATTATAATAGGGATGAATACAGAGAGAGATTGCCCAGGCCACCTCCCACTTCAATATCCGGATCTCGCTCACATTGACCGCCGTATAATAGTGCTCCCCTGTCTGCGGCTTGCTTCCCGCCTCCTCTCCGGTATATACCGTATAGCCAACGGAATACTGCTCATAGCTTCTGACACCGGCGTCCGTGGTAAAGGCCCTCCCGTCAGGGCTTAAGCTGACGCCCGGATATTTCGTATATTCGGACAGGGATGCCGCCCCCGTCCCGATGCCGGAAAGCCATAAAAAACAACATACACAGCCAACTGTGATGATCCTGTAAAACAGACGCCGCCAGCCAGCTCTGTGCCCCGCCCTATCCATCACACCTGGCAATCATCAGACTGCCGGAATAAAGCGCCTCATAAAACAGTGGAATATCCTCTCTCTCCATGGGAATCACAAAAAGCTGCGCCAGCGAGCTCTCATCCCCGTTGGCAATCTGCTCTCCGCTCTTTGTCAGCACCCGCTCCACCCGGACATTTCCCTGCAGAAGACTGCAGAAAACACCCTCCGCGCCGTTTTCCACACAGTACAGATCAATGACATCCCCGGCTCTCAGAGTCCCCGCCACCGCCTGCGTCAGCTGCTCCGCCGACACGCTGATCCAGAACAGCTCCCCATAATCACCGTAGATATCCGGAATCGTCCGCACCAGGCCCTGTGTCAGAATACTCCCGGCGGAGATTTCCGCTGTGATCACACAGCCCTCCAGCCCTTCCAGAGAGGACAGGGCCTCCTCGGGCACATACTCCTGCGGCACCTGCCTGATCTCCAGAAGGGTACCGATATTGCCCTCTGTCAGCGCGGTGTCCTCCGCAATCGTCTGTCTGGCGGTCACTACATTTTCGTAAACTACCTCCTCAAGCCCCGCCGTCTGTATCCGCAAAATCGCGATGAATACCACCACCGCCAGCACAGCGCTGGCCGCGCCGATCCATACTCTTTTTTTGTCCTTCATTTTTCAACCTCCCTGATACTCCGGACGCCCCTGATTTCCCGTGATCAGGCCGGACCGACCCGGGCTTTTTTGTTTTCATCCAACGCCCCGGGAACTGCCGTAAAACCGTCCTGTGCATTCTGCACACATTAGTGCGCGAAAATTTCTCAGTTTCTCACAATATCCACACAATGCTGCCGCTCAACCTCCACAGTCACGCTTCCCCATACCCTGACCGGCAATCTGATCCGCGAGTAAATCGTACTGGAAACGATCCGGGTCTGGTCCGGCGCGTATACCGTCTCACCCAGACTGTGGGTCCTCTCCACCCATGTCCCGTCCTCCTGACGCTCATATTCCCTGATCTCCGACGCCGTCAGTTCATAGATAATAAAGCTGGCCAGCGTGATATCTCCCCCGATTCCGGCCGCGTCCCGGTTCTCCTCCGACCCCAGCCCCTCCTGAAGATACTCCGTATAAAGCGCTTCCACCTCAGACGGATCGCCGAAGATCAGCTCCCCGCTCTTTCCATAGGTGTACGGCTCAATGAGAAGCGCCGCCAGCCCTGCCTGAGTCATGGCGTCCTCCAGATATTTTTTCAGATGCTGCGTCCGGAGCAGCATGACGAAGCAAAGCAGGGCCGTCACCGCCCAGGAAATCAGTATCAGAGCGTAAATATAGTGCATCAGGCCGGAATCCTTCTTTTTCATACTCACTCCTCACTGCTTTGCCGTGGAGGACAGGCTGACGGACACCGGCAGCTCCCAGGACAGGCTCTCCTGCCCCAGAATGGTCTGGGGCAGAATGCCGCTGACGGACAGAGATATCCTGTCGCCATAGCTCACCGGATAAAGCGTTGTTCCCTCCAGGCTGATCTGCTCAAGACCCGCTTCCCCAAGAGAGGAAAGCAGCTCCTCCTGCCTTGCCTGGGACAGATACCCCTCCGTCTCCATAATCAGCAGATATTCCCTGGTCAGCTGGCTGACAGCGTCCCTCTGTTCAAAGGCGCGGAAAAATCCCGCTGACAGCACCACCAGCACAGCCACCATGCTCAGGCTGCCCAGCACGGGCAAAAGCTTATACACAAACCCATCGTCCCGGTCGGACAGCCTACTCCACCACACTGCTTCCCACTCCTGTTGTCAGGATGCTCGTGATCTGCTCGCTCATGGAGGTAACCACGTCATTAATCAGCGTCGTCATGGCCGACCGGAATACCACCAGCAGCACTACGGCGATGACCGCCAGTCCTACCTCCACAACAATGGCCTTGTCGCCGGCGTCCGCGGTCAGCAGCCATATTTTCGCCTTCTTCACTATTTTTCTCATCTCATTCTTCCTTTCATTGAAATTGCCGCAATTCACAGCACTTAAAAATAAATATTCTGCACCACGGCCACCACGCAGCCGTAGAGCACCAGCACCAAAATCCCCACAAACAGCAGCATCTGAAAGACCTGCAGCTTCATTTCCAGGTTCTCTTTCTCCTTTACCAGATTTGCTCTTTCCATTTCTTCCAACTGCAGGCTGATGTCTTCCAGCAGCTTTACCGCGTAGCCGGAATCCTGCATCTGCCGCAGAATCACACAAAAGCTGCTGATGTAGGGATTGTGAAAGCTGTGTTCAAAGGTTTCCAGGGAGGTTTCAATGCTCTCTCCGCTCAGGAGCTGCTCACACAGCCGGTGAAAGGATTTCTTCATCCTTCTATTGCGTATGAAGTTTTCACTTTCCACAAGGGCCTGCAGAATATACAGGCCGGACTGCAGCTGCACGGAAATGGCCTCATAAATCCATTTCAGGTCCTGCAGAATGGCCTCGTTATCCCGGCTGTTGGACCAGTACAGAACCAGGGACGGCCCCGCGAAGCCCGCCAACCGCCCCGCCAGCCCCCAGGTCCAGTGATAAAACATTCCCAGCCCGCAGAAAAGAAGACCCAGCCAGAG
>JAJQCU010000009.1 GCA_021202575.1 Lachnospiraceae bacterium | reverse complement strand
TCCAATCTCATGCAGATGGTGCCCCGCAACCGCGTATTTGATCCCCTCAAAAAAGCTCTGCTTTGTCACATCCATGAGCTTTTGCACCTCTGGACTGACCCTGCCCACGCCGTGGGTGCGGGCCGCGTCGGAGTGGAACCCCTTATAAATCAGACCCATATCCAGGCTGATGATATCCCCCTCCTTCAGATACCTTGTCTTGCTGGGAATACCGTGCACAACCTCCTCATTGACGGAGCAACAGACTGTCGCGGGATAGCCTTCATAATTTTTGAAATTAGGAACACATCCCATATTTCGGATCATTCTCTCCGCGAACTCATCAAGCTCCCATGTGGTCACACCGGGCTTAATCAGCTCTTCCATCGCCAGATGAACCTCCGCGAGCCGCTTATTGGACTCGCGCATTAATTCGATCTCCTTTGCAGATTTAATCGATACCGCCATGCCTTGTGCCCCCGATCAATCCAAAATCGCGGTGATGGCCGCGAATACATCTTTCATATCCGCTATGCCGTCCACGGTTCTGAGTATGCCCTTTTCTTTGTAGAAATCAATCAGCGGCTGGGTCTGCTCATGGTAAACCTTCAGGCGGTTTTTGACAGTCTCCGGCTTGTCATCATCCCTGAGAACCAACGGCTGGCCGCAGACGTCACAGACGCCTTCCTTTTTCGGCGGAATATGCTCCACATGATAGGTAGCCCCGCAGGAAAGACAGGCTCTACGGCCGCTCATTCTCCTCACGATATTCTCATCAGGCACATCCACATTGACAGCGTAATCAACAGCGTCTCCCAGCTTTGAGAGAGCCCTGTCCAGGACCTCCGCCTGCGGAATCGTGCGCGGAAAGCCGTCCAGCACATAACCGTTTTCACAGTCCGGCTGCGCCACCCTGTCAAGCAGAATCTTCACAGTCAGCTCATCCGGAACCAGCGCTCCCTGGTCCATATATTTCTTCGCTTCCCTGCCCAGCTCGGTGCCGTTTTTAATATTGGCCCTGAAAATATCGCCGGTAGAAATATGGGGAATCTGATATTTTTCGGCAATCATTTTGGCCTGAGTGCCCTTGCCGGCGCCCGGCGCGCCTAACATAATAATCTTCATTTCCTTCTCCTCCGGTACAACGCCTTTTCCTCAGCATAAATCAGCAAAACGGACATATCCGCCGACGCGGACGCCGCTCCATATAGATAAGAGCCGGTTATGTCCGGCATTGTATCAGCATTTCTTTTCGTAAACGCGAAATGTATCTGGACAGAAGCTTTCCGCCCAGATACCGTTTCCATATTTAACTGTTTAAGAATCCTTTATAATTGCGAACAAGCATCTGAGACTCCACCTGCTCCAGGGTCTCCAGCGTCACACTTACTATAATGATTAACGACGTGCCTCCGAAGGAAACACTGGCATTGAACAGGCCCGAGAAAATATAGGGCACAATGGCTACAAAAGCCAGTCCAATCGCGCCGATAAACACAATATAGTGCAGCACATTATTCAGATAATCCGTGGTGGGCTTGCCGGGCCGGATACCCGGGATAAAACCGCCCTGCCTCTTTATATTGTCCGCGACCATCATCGGGTTAAATGTCACCGAGGTGTAGAAATAGGCAAACCCGATAATCATTGCCACATACAGCACTACGCCGACCGAATAAACCGGAGTGCTGATACTGAACCAGTAGCTGGAGCTTAAAACCTTGATAATCTCCCCGCCCACTCCGGAAGCGGATACTCCAAAGAGCGAACAGATGATGCTCGGGGTCTGCAAAATCGTGGAGGCGAAGATGACAGGGATAACGCCCGAGGTATTGACCTTCAGCGGGATATTGGAGCTTGCTCCGCCAACGCTTCTTCTGCCCTGTACCTTCTGCGCGTACTGAACCGGAATCTTGTGGACGCCGGAATTCAGCAATACGATAAAAGCAATAATGCCAAGGACAATCGCCGCAATGATCACTACCGCAAGAATAGCCGTCGCCGGCGCCTTGCCAAACACAAACTGCTCCGCGAGCCCCTCGAAATCACTGGGAATGGTTGACAGAATATTGATCACCAGGACGATGGAAATGCCGTTTCCGACTCCCTTCTCCGTAATCTGCTCGCCAACCCACATCAGGAAAGCGCTGCCTGCTGTCAATGCCACAATCACAGTGATTACATTGAAAGCGTTGTACTCTTCCAGCAGTCCCTGCCTTCCAAAGCCGACAGCCAGGGCCGTCGACTGAATCAACGCCAGCGCAACCGTCACATAACGTGTCATCGCAGCAATCTTTTTACGTCCTTCCTCTCCGTCGCGCTGCATTTCCTCCAGCTTCGGAATCGCAATTGTCAGAAGCTGTATGATAATGGAGGACGTGATATACGGCGTTATGCTTAACGCGAGGATGGAAAAGCTGGAAAATGATCCACCGGTAAATGCATTGAAAAAGCTGAACGCGTCGCTGGTCTGTGAGGCAAACCAGGAGGCGAAATACGTCCTGTTTGTACCCGGCACAGGCAGCTGTGACCCGAAACGGATCACAACCAGCATCATGAGCGTGTACAGAAGTCTGTTTCTGATTTCCTTGATTTTAAATGCATTTTTCAGTGTATTGAACATTAGATCACCTCGGCCGTTCCGCCAAGAGCCTCAATCTTCTCTTTTGCGGACGCGGAATACGCATTCACCTTTACCTCTAATTTCTTGGTCAGCTCACCCTTGCCAAGGATCTTTACCCCATCGCGGGGATTTTTGATAACGCCGGTCTCCACGAGGGTATCCACATCCACCACGCTGCCGTCCTCAAATCTCTCCAGAGCGGAAAGGTTGATGGCAACGATCTCCTTGGTGTTTCTGTTGTGGAAGCCTCTCTTGGGGATACGTCTGTATAAAGGCATCTGTCCGCCTTCAAAGCCAGGTCTGGGCGCTCCGGAACGAGCCTTCTGGCCCTTGTGGCCCTTACCGGCTGTCTTGCCGTTGCCTGAACCATGTCCGCGGCCCCTTCTAAAATTATTGCTGTGTTTGGAACCCTCTGCAGGTCTTAAATTAGATAATTCCATGCTGACTCCCTCCTTTCCCTAGGCCTCTTCTACTTCTTCGACTTTAATCAGATGTCTCACCTGCTGGATCTGGCCCCTGGTGCAGGGATTATCCGGCAGAATGATGGATTTGTTGATCTTCCGAAGCCCCATGGACTGAAGAGTCGCTCTGTTTTTCGGAACCGCTCCAATAGGAGACTTCACCAAAGTAATTTTTAACATTTGCCTGCCCTCCTTAAGCCAGTATTTCTTCGACAGATTTACCGCGCTTCTTCGCAACCTCTTCCGGGGTCTTTAACTGGCTTAAGCCCGCGATGGTTGCCAGAACGACATTGCGCTTGTTATTCGAGCCCAGGGACTTGGTACGAATATTCTGGATACCCGCCAGCTCGCATACCACACGCGCCGGGCCTCCCGCGATAATACCGGTACCTTCGGGGGCGCGCTTGAGCAAAACGCTTGCCGCGCCGTACTCTCCGATATAATCGTGAGGTATGGAATGATTCTCATCCAGGGCGATGGACACCAGCTGCTTTGTAGCGTCCTCCTTGCCCTTGCGGATTGCTTCCGGAATTTCCACGGCCTTGCCCAGGCCGGCGCCCACATGGCCATTCTTGTCGCCTACGACCACCAGCGCTGTGAAACGGGAGTTACGTCCACCCTTGACAGTCTTTGATACACGCTTCAGAGTCACAACTTTGTCTTCAAGCTCCAACTGGCTCGGGTCAATGATTGTACGCTTCATGTGTTGTATCCTCCCTTCCTAAAATTCCAGGCCGGCTTCTCTTGCCGCCTGTGCCAACGCCGCAACCTTGCCCTGATAAATGTAGCCGCCTCTGTCAAAAATGACCTCGGTGATTCCCTTTTCCAGAGCCCTCTTTGCTACGATGGTGCCGATATATGCCGCCGCCTTAACGTCATTGGTTTTGTCAAGCTCCGCCTTGATCTCTTTCTCCACAGTAGAGGCGGAAACCAGTGTATTCTGAGCAGTGTCGTCAATGATCTGAGCATACATGTGATTGTTGCTTCTGAAAACTGCCAAACGCGGTCTGGAAGCAGTGCCGTTCAAATGGCGGCGCATTCTTCTGTGCTTTTTCGCACGAATTTCCTGTCTGGATACTTTATTAACCATTTTCACACTCTCCTTAATTATTTCTTACCGGTCTTGCCGACTTTCCGTCTGATCGTCTCATCCGCGTACTTGATGCCCTTGCCCTTGTACGGCTCAGGTCTCCTCTTATCTCTGATCTGCGCCGCAAACTGGCCGACCTTCTCCTTGTCGATGCCCTTTACGGTGATGATATTATTCTCTACAACGGTCTCAATACCCTCGGGATCAACCATTTCCACCGGATGGGAATAACCAAGGTTCAGCGTCAGCTTCTTTCCGGACTTGGACGCCCTGTAGCCCACGCCGTTGATCTCCAGCTTCTTGGCGTAGCCCTCTGTAACGCCCACAACCATATTGTGAAGCAATGTCCTGGTCAGGCCGTGCAGGGACTTCATTTTCTTTAAGTCATTGGGTCTTGAGACAATAATCTCAGCACCCTCCTGTCTGATCTCCATCTCAGGTGCAAGCGCCCTTGTCAGGGTTCCCTTGGGACCTTTTACAGTCACTTTATTATTTTCTGCGATCTCCACGGTAACTCCCGCGGGGACAGCGATTGGCATTCTTCCTATACGTGACATGCCCGTACCTCCTTGTGATAATAAATCGTCTTACCAGACGTACGCCAGCACCTCGCCGCCAACCTGCAGCTCTCTGGCCTTTTTGTCCGTGATCACGCCCTGGTTGGTGGATACGATGGCAATTCCCAGGCCGCCCAGCACCTTCGGCATATCCTCCTTGCCGGCGTAAATACGCAGACCCGGCTTGGAAATTCTCTTAATGCCGCTGATCGCTCTCTCGCTCTTATCCGCGCTGTATTTTAATGTGATCACAATATTCTTGAAATTGCCGTCCGGTACGACGTCATATTTTTTGATATATCCTTCGTCCAGCAAGATCTGCGCAATCGCAAGCTTCATCCTGGAAGACGGAATAGACACAGTGTCATGCTTCGCGGTGTTCGCGTTGCGAATTCTCGTCAGCATATCTGCTATCGGATCGCTCATACCCATGATTTGTTCCTCCTTAATAATTATTTACCAGCTTGCTTTCTTCACGCCGGGGATCTGTCCTTTATATGCCAGCTCGCGGAAGCAGATTCTGCAGATGCCGTATTTTTTCAGAACGGAGTGCGGACGTCCGCAGATACTGCAGCGGGTATAAGCCTGCGTAGAAAATCTCGGTTTGCGCTGCTGTTTCACTTTCAAAGATGTCTTTGCCATGAATTACCTCCCTGTTATTTCGCAAACGGCATGTTGAACAGCTTTAACAATTCACGTGCCTCTTCATCCGTCTTTGCGGTAGTGACGATAATGATGTCCATGCCTCTTACCTTGTCAACCTTATCGTACTCGATCTCCGGGAAAATCAGCTGCTCCTTGATGCCAAGGGCGTAATTGCCTCTCCCGTCAAAGGAATTGGGATTGACGCCTCTGAAGTCACGCACACGGGGAAGAGCCAGGTTCACCAGCCGATCCAGAAACTCATACATTTTCTCGCCGCGCAGAGTCACCTTGCAGCCGATTGCCATGCCCTCACGAATCTTGAAGTTCGCGATGGCGTTCTTGGCTCTGGTAATTACCGCCTTCTGGCCCGTGATGGCTTCCATGTCTCTGACAGCGCCCTCTAAGGCCTTCGCATTGTCCTTCGCTTCGCCAACGCCCATGTTGACCACAATCTTATCAAGCTTCGGGACTTCCATTATATTCTTATATCCGAACTTCTTTGTCATAGCTTCGACAATCTCGTTCTGATATGTCTCCTTCAGTCTTGCCATGAATTTAATCTCCTTCCTTCAGAATCAGTCGATGACGTCGCCGGTAGCCTTCGCGATGCGGACCTTTTTGCCGTCCTTCATGCCAAAGCCAACTCTGGTGGGCTTTCCCTTGTAAACCAGCATAACGTTGGAGCCATCGATAGGAGCTTCCTTCTGGACAATACCGCCGTTGGGATTCGCCTGGCTGGATTTGGTATGTCTGGAAACCACATTGACGCCCTCGACAATCACTCTGCGGGTCTTTAAATCCACGGATACCACCTTGCCCTGCTTGCCATTATCCTTGCCGGCGATCACCTGAACCGTATCACCCTTTTTAATTTTCAACATAATAATGGCACCTCCTTATAACACTTCAGGGGCCAGAGAAACGATCTTCATAAACTGTTTCTCACGCAGCTCCCTCGCCACCGGTCCAAAGATACGGGTACCCCTGGGGGTCTTGTCGTCCTTGATAATCACAGCGGCATTCTCATCAAATTTAATATAGGAACCGTCCTTACGTCTCGCGCCCTTTACAGTACGGACGACAACGGCCTTCACAACATCGCCCTTTTTCACAACACCGCCGGGTGTTGCGTCCTTGACGGTAGCGACGATGATATCACCGATATTTGCATATCTCCTGGTGGAGCCGCCCGAAACTCTGATGCAGAGCAGCTCTTTGGCACCGGTGTTATCAGCAACTCTCAGTCTGCTTTCTTGCTGAATCATGCTAATTCTCCTTCCATATCTTACTGTAAATGAGCTTACTTCGCTCTCTCGATGATCTCAACCAGCCTCCATCTCTTTTCCTTGGAAAGAGGCCTGGTCTCCATAACTCTGACGGTATCGCCGATATTGCACTCGTTATTCTCATCATGCGCCTTCAGCTTATAGGTGCTCTTCACAATCTTTTTGTAAAGAGGATGTCTGACACGATTCTCGATTGCGACGACGATCGTTTTATCCATCTTATTGCTGGTAACCTTACCAACACGTGTTTTTCTCAAATTTCTTTCCGCCACGGCTTAAAATCTCCTTTCTGAAATCATACCTGCGACTCACTCGGCCGTCTTTGCCTTCTGGGTAAGCACCGTCTGGATGCGGGCGATGTTCTTGCGAACCTCCCTGATCCTCGCCGTGTTATCCAGCTGATTGGTCGCATTCTGGAATCTCAAATTGAAAAGCTCCTTTTTCGCCGCTGTCAAATCCTTCTGAAGCTCCGCGGGGGTCTTCCCGTTTAATTCATCAATATATTTCTTACTCTTCATTTGATACACCGCCTTCCAGATCCGCCTTGGAAACGATCTTGCACTTGCAGGGGAGCTTGTGCATCGCCAGACGCATGGCCTCCTTTGCCGTCTCCTCCGGTACGCCGCCGACCTCGAACAGTACGCGGTCCGGCTTGACCACCGCTACCCAGTACTCCACGCTGCCCTTACCTTTACCCATACGGGTCTCAGCGGGCGTGGCTGTTACCGGCTTGTCAGGGAAAATCTTGATCCAGACCTTTCCCGCACGCTTCATATAACGGGTTGCCGCTACACGGGCAGCCTCAATCTGATTGGCCTTGATCCAGCAGGGCTCCACCGCCACCAGGCCGTAATCGCCGTAGGTGATTGTGTTGCCTCTGGTCGCTCTGCCGTGCATGGAACCGCGGAATTGTTTACGATGTTTCACTCTTTTTGGCATTAACATAATTACTTATCGCTCCCTTCCCTGTTTCCTTTTTCCGGCAGTATTTCGCCCTTGTAAATCCATACCTTCACACCGACCTTGCCGTAGGTGGTATCCGCCTCCGCAAAGCCGTAATCAATATCCGCTCTCAGAGTCTGAAGCGGAATGGTGCCCTCGCTGTAGAACTCTCTGCGCGCGATGTCCGCGCCGCCCAGACGTCCGGAGGCGGAGCACTTAATGCCAAGTGCGCCGGACTTCATGGTTCTGCTCATGCAGGACTTCATGGCACGCCTGTAGGACACACGGTTTTCCAGCTGCTGCGCAATATTCTCCGCCACCAGCTGCGCGTCCTTGTCAGGCCTCTTGATCTCCTTGATGTCAATCAGAACCTTCTTGCCGGTCAGCTTGCCAAGCTCCTGCCTGGTAACCTCGATCTCCGCGCCGCCCTTGCCGATGACAACGCCCGGTTTCGCTGTATAAAGAGTAACCTTTACTCTCTCGGCCGCTCTCTCTATCTCGATTTAGGATACGCCCGCGCTGTATAACTTCTTCTTCAGGAACTTCCTGATCTCATAGTCTTCCTTTAAATATTCAGGGAACTTTTTATCAGCATACCACCTGGAATCCCAATCTTTTATGATACCTACTCTCAGGCCATGAGGATTAACTTTCTGTCCCATTTGATTCTCCTTTCAACAGTCCTATCTTTCATCGAGAATGATAGTAATGTGGCTCGTTCTCTTCTCAATCCTGTACGCTCTGCCCTGTGCGCGGGGTCTGATGCGCTTCATGATTGCCGCCTGACCTGCGTAGCACTCTGCGACATAAAGATTGTCACGGTTTAATCCGTTGTTGGTCTCAGCGTTCGCGATTGCCGATTCCAGTAATTTTTTGGTAATGCTGGCCGCATATCTGGGGCTGTAGGAAAGGATGGCCAGTGCGGTATCCACATCCTTGCCTCTGATTGCGTCAAGCACAAAGCATGCTTTCTGAACAGACACTCTGGCGTAAGACAGCTTAGCCGAAGGTCTGGTATCTTTTTTCTGAGCGTTTCTCTCTCTCTTAATCTGAGATCTATGTCCTTTTGCCATAGATATAGCCTCCTTTCAATCCCTTCTGGGACGCCGTCTTATCTTACCTTGGACTTTTTCTCGTCCTTGCCATGTCCTCTGAACGTTCTGGTCGCCACGAACTCTCCCAGCTTATGGCCAACCATATCCTCGGTGACATATACCGGAATATGCTGCTTTCCATTGTGAACCGCGAAGGTATGCCCAACAAAGGACGGGAAAATTGTAGAGCGGCGGGACCAGGTCTTGATAACCTGCTTCTGACCGGACGCGTTCAGCGCATCCACCTTTTTCAGCAGGCTCGCGTCTGCGAATGGTCCTTTTTTCAATGATCTTGCCATTTTTATCTTCCTCCTGAATTACTTGATCGCCCTGCCGTCGCGGCGTCTCACGATCAGCTTGTTGGACTGCTTCTTCTTTTTGCGGGTCTTTAAGCCGAGAGCCGGTTTGCCCCAGGGGGTACTCGGTCCCGGACGTCCGACGGGTGCTCTGCCCTCGCCGCCGCCGTGCGGGTGATCGTTCGGGTTCATAACAGAACCGCGGACCGTGGGGCGGATACCCATGTGGCGCTTGCGCCCGGCGCTTCCGATCTTGATCAGATTGTGGTCGCCGTTGCCGACCTCGCCGATGGTGGCTCTGCAGTTTAACGGCACCATTCTCATCTCTCCGGAGGGAAGCCTTAAGGTGGCGTACTTGCCTTCCTTGGCCATCAGCTGAGCGCTGTTGCCCGCGGAGCGGGCCAGCTGTCCGCCCTTGCCGGGGTACAGCTCAATATTGTGAATCTGGGTACCAATCGGAATATTGGCAAGCGGCAGGCAGTTGCCGATACGGGCCTCAGCCTCCGGGCCATTCATCACCTTCATGCCGTCGGTCAGTCCCTTCGGCGCCAGGATATAGGCCTTCTCGCCGTCCGCGTAGCAGATCAGGGCGATGTTGGCACTTCTGTTGGGATCGTACTCAATGCCGATGACCTTTGCCGGAATGCCGTCCTTATTTCTCTTGAAATCGATGATCCTGTATCTTCTCTTCTCGCCGCCGCCGCGGTGCCTTACTGTAATCTTCCCCTGGTTGTTGCGGCCGGAATTCTTCTTCACCGCTCTGGTAAGGGACTTCTCAGGAGTCTTTTTTGTGATCTCCGCGAAATCAGAGCCGGTCATATTTCTCCTGGAAGGGGTATATGGGTTATATGTCTTGATTCCCATGTTATCATTCTCCTTTCGATTTACAGACCCGCAAAGATCTCGATGTCCTTGCTGTCCTCAGTCAGCCAGACAATCGCCTTCTTCTTCGCAGAGGTTTTGCCTGTCACCATGCCTCTTCTCTTATTCTTGCCGAGGCAGTTCATGGTATTGACCTTTTTGACCTTGACGCCGTCGAACATCTTCTCGACAGCCTCCTTGATCATAATCTTATTTGCTTCCGGGTGTACGTAAAACGTGTATTTTTTCTCGCTCATGCCGTTTATGGACTTCTCAGTCACTACCGGTTTGAGGATAACGTCATAATACTGAATATTGGCCATTATGCGAATACCTCCTCAATTTTTGCCACAGCTCCCTTTGTCAGGACAACCTTCTTCGCCTTCACAATGTCATAGGTGCACAGGCTGTTCGTCAGAGTCGTCTGGATACCGGCCACGTTTCTCGCGCTCATGACTACCTTCGGATCATTCTCATCCAGCACAACCAGGCCCTTCTCCACCTTTAAATTATTCATGACCTTCACAAAGGCCTTTGTCTTAATCTCATCAAACTTCAGCTCGTCGACCACAATCAGCTTTCCGCTTGCCACCGCATCGCTCAGAGCGCTTTTCAGAGCCGCTCTCTTTTCCTTCTTGTTCATCTTGAAGCTGTAATTCCTGGGAACAGGCGCGAACACAACTCCGCCGCCCTTCCACTGGGGCGCCCGGGTGGAACCCTGTCTCGCGTGGCCGGTTCCCTTCTGCCTCCACGGCTTCCTGCCGCCGCCGCTGACCTCGGAGCGGGTCTTTGCCTTCTGCGTGCCCTGACGGTTGTCAGCAAGATACTGCACTACAGACAGGTGTACCAGGTGCTCATTAACAGGTACGCCGAACACTGCGTCATTTAACTCCAGTGTGCCGACCTGTTCGCCTTCCATATTATAAACAGATACGTTTGCCATCTGAATGTCCTCCTTTCAACCGATTAAGCCTCGACCTTGACGGTCTCTTTGATCTTGACCAGACCCTTCTTGGGACCGGGAACGGAGCCCTTCACCAGCAGCAGGTTCTGTTCTGCGTCTACTCTCACTACGGTCAGGTTCTGCACGGTCACCGTCACGCAGCCCATGTGTCCGGGCATTCCCTTGCCCTTGAACACGCGGCCCGGCGTGGTGGCGGAGCCATTGGAGCCCTGATGGCGGTGGAACTTGGAGCCGTGAGCCATGGGGCCTCTGTGCTGGCCATGTCTCTTGATGGCGCCCTGGAAGCCCTTGCCCTTGCTGATGGCAGTCGCGTCTATGTGATCACCCACCGCGAAGATATCCGCTTTGATCTCCGCGCCCAGGGCATAATCCTCAGCGTTCACAAACTTAAACTCTCTGACATATCTCTTGGATGTTACGCCCGCTTTCGCGAAATGTCCCTGCAGCGGCTTGTTCACTCCGTGTCTGTGAACTACTTCCTTCTTGCCGCTTCTGTCCTTGATATTCTGCTTTTCCTTCTTGTCAACAAAGCCAAGCTGTACCGCGGAATAACCGTCCTTCTCCACAGTCTTGACCTGGGTGACGTAGCAGGGGCCCGCCTGAAGCACGGTTACGGGAATGAGGGAGCCGTCTTCGGCAAAAATCTGGGTCATGCCGATTTTTGTTGCTAAAATGCCTTTTTTCATTTTTCCTCCTTTTTTCTACAGCGGAATGGAACCGGCCATTCATTCTAGTAGAAGGTTTTGTAATTACTTTGTGACCATTTTGATAACAATATTGACACCGGCCGGAAGTTCCATTCTCTGCAGGGCATCCATGGTCTTCTGGTTCGGGGCATTGACATCGATCAGTCTCTTGTGGGTTCTCTGCTCAAACTGCTCTCTGGAGTCCTTGTACTTGTGAACCGCCCTGAGGATGGTCACAACCTCCTTTTTGGTAGGAAGAGGGCCGCGGCCGCTGACCTGAGATCCGTTCTTGTTGACTGTTTCGATGATTTTTT
>JAJQCU010000294.1 GCA_021202575.1 Lachnospiraceae bacterium | reverse complement strand
CAAAATCTTTCCGCCTTCAGGAGCTTTTGAGCCAGAGGGTGGCCGAGGCGGTGCGGGAAAGCAGCGAGGCCGCTATTCTGGAGATGAAGGACAGTATTTTAAAGGAGCTGGATTATCAGTTCCGCCTTCAGGGCGAGCGGGAGGAGGAGCTGCAGGAGAAGCTGCTCAGAATGCAGGAGGAGCACTTTGCGCAGCTGGACGCCATACTTCGGGAGAAGAACGACAGGAGGAAGAAAAGGCTGTGGGGGGGAGACGTGACAGCGAATATATCCGTTTTGGGTGATCTGTGGAGCCGCTGGCAGTGGCGGGGTTCATGCACACTATTGATTTTTTGAGCAAGATATATAAAGAAAGAGACAAGATACATGTTGAAACCGGAAAATAATCTGATTATATTGAATTTATCAATAAACATTTTAAGATGTTGCGAAATTGTTGTACAATATAATAAAGAAGCGGATCACAGAAGAAACGAACCATGGAGGATGTCAGATGAGCAGGCCGAACATTATCTTTTACTTTTCAGATCAACAGCGGGCGGACACCCTGGGCTGCTATGGCCAGAGGCTGGATATCACGCCGAATGTGGACCGGCTGGCAAGAGAGGGCGTTATGTTTCGCAACGCCTTCACCGCTCAGCCGGTATGCGGCCCATGCAGGGCGATGTTTCAGACCGGATGCTATCCTACGGAGTTAAACTGCTGGAAAAACGGCCAGCCCCTGCCGCGGGATGTGAAGACTGTGGCCGGTTACATGGAGGAGGCGGGTTATGAGACAGCCTATGTGGGGAAATGGCATCTTGCCAGCGGATCAAGCGGCAGCCGGACACTGGATTACACTGTAAAAGCGGTCCCAAAAGAGCTGCGGGGCGGATACAACGGTTATTGGCGGGCGGCTGATGTGCTGGAATTTACCTCCCATGGCTATGACGGCTATGTGTTTGATGAGAACAATCAAAGAATCGACTTTCAGGGCTACCGGGCGGACTGCATCAACGATATGGCGCTGAATTTCCTTGACGTCAGAGACCGAAGCAGGCCGTTTTTTATGGTGGTCTCCCAGATTGAACCCCATCACCAGAACGACCACAGGCACTATGAGGGACCCCGCGGTTCTAAGGAAAAATACCGGGATTTTGAATTGCCGGGGGATTTGCAGGCTTTGAAGGGAAACGCCAACGAGGAGTACCCGGACTATCTTGGCCAGTGTGCCAGCCTGGATCAGAATGTGGGCCGCCTTATCGTGAAGCTGAAGGAAGAAGGGCTCTATGAGGACACTGTGATCATTTACGCGTCGGATCATGGCTCCCACTTTATGACGAGGAATAAAGATGGACATATGAACGGCGGGGACGATTATAAGCGCACCGGCCACGACGCCGCGCTTAAAGTCCCGCTGATCATCCGGGGAGGTTCCTATGTGGGAGGAAAAGTAGTGGAGGATCTGGTCAGCACCGCCAGCCTGCCCAAAACGATCCTGGCCATGGCCGGAATAGATATAGGCGATGGAATGATCGGGGAGAATCTGCTGGATGTGGTGCAGGGAACAGCTTCCGGACGGAAGAATGAGGTCTTTGCGCAGATCTCGGAGAGCCGGGTGGGCAGATGTATCCGCACACCGGAATATCTGTACGCTGTGTACTCCCCGGGGCTGAATGGCTGTGAGGCAGCGGCGTCTGATTTTTATGCGGATGATTATCTTTACGATATGAATCAGGATCCATACCAGCTTCACAATGTGGTTAATGAAGCCGCATACACGGAGGTGAAGCAGGATCTGAGCGCACGGCTGCTTGCCTGGATTGAGGAGGCGGAGGGAGCAAGGCCCACGATCGCGGATGAAGTGAGAATTTCCGCATATAATCTTGACAAGACAATTGGCGTATTTTAATATGTAGATACCAAATGAAAGAGCTTTTTAGTGAAATTGTGAAAATATGACCGGTACAGCACTGGTCTTATTTTCTTTAAAAAGCTGTCTGGAGGATATTGCCATGGGCGAAAAAAGAATGCCAATTGGAGTAGACGATTTTGCCAAGCTGCGTACAAATGATTTTTATTACGTTGACAAAACCGGTATGATCAAAGAGCTTTTGGAAAACTGGGGAGAGGTGAATTTATTTACGCGTCCGCGGAGGTTCGGCAAAAGCCTGAATATGAGTATGCTTCAGAATTTTTTTGAAATTGGCGCTGACAGGCATTTATTTGATGGATTGTCCATTTCAAATGAAACAAGGTTGTGTGAAGAATATATGGGGCAGTATCCCGTCATTTCGCTATCTTTGAAACAGGTCAGTGGTGATACAATGGCGGAGGCAAAAGAAAATCTGTGGGAACAGATTATGCTGGTCGCGGATCATCTGAATTTTTTACTGGAAAGCGACAAAATCAGCTTTAGAGACAGGGGAAATATTCGCGGGCTTTGCTCGGGAAGCGGCAATCTGGCCGCCAGCCTGAAACAGTTGTCAGAAATGCTGTATAAGCATTATGGGAAAAAGGTCATTATTTTGATAGATGAGTATGATGCTCCCTTACAGAAGGCTTTTGAAAACGGTTATTTTGATGATATGGTAAAGCAGATTCGTCAGCTTTTTGGGTATGCGCTGAAATCGAATGAATTTCTGTTTTTCAGCGTTTTGACGGGCTGCATGAGAGTGTCCAAGGAAAGTATTTTTTCAGATTTGAATAATCCGGATACGCATTCCATGCTTGACTCGCAGTTTGGGGAATGGTTTGGATTTACGGATGAAGAGGTGCGCCGGTTACTGAATGAGTATGGCCTCCAGGACTTCTATCAGATTACAAAGGACTGGTATGATGGGTATTATATGGGGAAAACTCAGAATATATACTGTCCGTGGGATGTTGTCAAGTGGTGCAAGGCTTTGATGAATGACCGGGATGCTGTGCCTGAAAATTATTGGGCAAATGTGAGCGAGAATGGTATTGTATATCAGTTTATAAACATGGCTGACGAAATGACCAGATGCGAGCTGGAAGAGCTGTCAAGAGGAGAGTGCGTTAATCAGGAGATTTCTCCTGAGCTGACATACAAAGATATCGGGGAAAGCATTGATAACCTTTGGAGTGTTTTGTTTACAACCGGGTATCTGACGCAGCGTGGCCGAAACGAGGATGGAACCTGGCGACTGGCAATACCGAACCGGGAAGTAAGGAATATATTTGACCGGCAGATTAAGATATGGTTCCGGAAAAGGGTGGAAGGCGGTTTACCTGAATTATATAAGGCACTTGACATTGGTGAACCGGATATTGTGGAGAGGTGCATCAACGATTGCCTGAAGGAATCAATCAGCTTTATGGACGGCGGAAATACTAAGGAAGAAAAAGAATCTTTTTATCACGGACTGTTACTTGGCATGCTTCGGGGAAGGCGCGGATGGGTTATTAAATCTAACAGAGAAGCCGGTAATGGTCGGGCAGATATTATTTTAACGGACAGGGAAGGTGAAAAAGGCGTTATTATTGAAGTGAAATACGCGGATGATTTGTCTGATCTGAAAGCCAAGGCTCAGGAGGGACTTGATCAGGCAAATGACCGGAGGTATGGCGAATATTTTATTGATTCTGGCGTAGAGAGTATATTGCAATATGGTATTGCCTTTCGCAAGAAGAACTGTAAAGTGGTGAAGGGGGATGCGGCTGACGGAATTAAAGATATTATCAATCAAAAATAAAATTTTGCCATGATATTGACAGGTTCTATCAGGAGGTCATGATGCGTTCAGATGAAACATTGAAGGAATTACAGATCATAAATCAATTCGACACCGGGCAGCAGGCCAGGTCGGCCATCCTCTGGGGAAACGGTCATATCAACCGGTCCTTTCTGGCAACGATGGAATCGGGGGAGCGCTATATTCTGCAGAGAATCAATTCCGCCGTGTTTCAGGACGTGGATGGGCTGATGGACAATATTGTGAGTGTCACCTCTTTTCTGCGGGAGCGGATCCAAAGGGAGGGCGGCGATCCAAAGAGAGGAACGCTGACTGTCATCCCCTCGATGGATGGGCGGCCGTACTGGAAGGATGAAGAGGGCTTTGCCTGGCGTCTTTATGCCAATGTGGAGCGCACTGTGACCTACGAGAAGGCGGAGGATGAGAATGTCATGTACCAGGGAGGACTGGCGGTGGGACAGTTTCAGGCCCTCCTGGCGGACTTCCCGGTGGAGGAGCTGCATGAGACGATCCCGGATTTTCACAATACGCCCAAACGGTACCAGACCTTTGAAAAAGTGGTTTCTGAGGATATCTGTGGCCGGGCGGCGTCCGTTGCGTCCGAGATTGCTTTTATCAGGGAACGTCGGGAGGAGATGAGCGTATTTGTGGAAATGCAGAAAAAGGGGCAGTTACCGTTACGCGTGACCCACAATGACACCAAAATTAATAATATTTTGTTTGACGAGGCTTCTCAGAGGGCGGTGTGCCTCTGTGATCTGGACACCGTGATGCCCGGGTTTGCCGCCTTCGACTTTGGCGACGCCATCCGGTCGGGGGCCAGCACGGCGCTGGAGGATGAACCGGACAGCAGTAAGGTTTCTCTTTCTCTTCCACTGTATGGCGCTTATCTGAAGGGCTTTGTGGAGGGAACCCGGGGGAGACTGACGGAGGAGGAAATCCGCATGCTTCCCATGGGCGCGAAGCTGATGACGCTGGAGTGCGGGATGCGGTTCCTGACGGACTATCTGCAGGGGGATACTTATTTTAAAATCGAGCGGGAGCACCACAATCTGGACCGATGCCGCACTCAGCTTGCACTGGTGGCGGATATGGAGAAGAAGTGGGAGCAGATGGCGCCCTGAGCTAAATCGGGTGTGAATGGCACTGACTGGAAGTAAAAGAGGAAGTGGATGGCGCCCTGACCGGGAGCGGGAAGCTATGGATAAAAAGGAAGGAACGAAATACAATGAAGGAGATCATGCGGGTTGATGCAGGCGCAGTGAAACTGGAGTTGAATCCGGAGACTCTGCTTTTTAATGTAGAGGCAGCGGGTCATGTCTGGCGGCAGGATTTGTCTTTTTGCCCCCATTTTTTATTCAAAGACGGCGGTGAGCTGGCATTTCACAGCGCTGACACCATCCGACATGAATATAAAAAAAGCGGCGTGGGAGAGGGAATTCTTTCCTGTTACGAATGGGACGCCGGTCATCTTCCTTTGGACAGCGGAGGGAACGGAGCAGAGGGAGCCGGGAATATAGGCTGTGAATCTGACGGGGGAAAGATATTTTCCTTCGAGACGCTGGTCTGGATTGAGCAGACAACGGGGGCGGTTCATTTTGAACTGATTCCGGGGGAGGGAGAGATTGATTTTGTACGGGTATACTGGCCGGGATATTTTTCCTTTGAAAAAAATCAGAGGGACGCTTACACCGTCATGCCTGTTTTGCAGGGGCTTCTGATCCCGAATACCTGGCAGAACGAGACCAGGAAGCTGCCCTTTGACGGGCAGTTCTGCTCCTCCGGCGCTTATATGCCCTGGTATGGACAGGTGGAGGAGAGGTATGGCTATATCGCTATCTGCGAAACGCCGTGGGACGGGGGCTATTATGTGGATCACCCGGCGGGCGGACCATATACTCATACAGGCGCGTATTTTCTGCCGAGTCTGGGGAAATTCGCTTATCGGCGCAGACTGAGGTATATTTTTCTGAAAAACTGTGATTACAACGATCTGTGCAAGGTTTACCGTGGCTATGCTGCAGAGAACGGGCAGTTGGTCACTCTGAAGGAAAAGGCGGCCCGCAATCCGCGGGTGGACGAGCTGATTGGTTCAGTGGTGGTTCATAAGGGCATTAAGACACACGTTTCACCGGATTCTGCCTATTATGACAGGGAGCATCCCGAAAATAATGACGTCCTCATTCCTTTTCACGCCCGCACCCGGGAAATTGAGCGCTATTGTCAGAAGGGAGTGAAGAAGCTTTATCTCCATCTGGATGGCTGGGGCGCACCGGGCTATGACAACCAGCATCCGGACTATCTGCCCGCCTGTCCTGAGGCCGGGGGCTGGGAGGGATTAAAGGAGCTGTCCGATACCCTGCGGGAGTGCGGCTATCTGTTCGGGCTTCACGACCAGTATCGGGACTATTATACAGATGCGGCCACCTATGACCGGGACTATGCCCTCCATGGAGTGGACGGCACTGTCTTTGAGATGGCCCGCTGGGCCGGCGGCAGACAGAATTATCTCTGCGCCACTCAGGCGCCTTACTATGTGAAGCGCAATTTTGAGGAGGTGCTAAGTCATGGCATTCATCTTCAGGCCTCCTATCTGGACGTGTTTACCTGCAATGAGCCAGATGAGTGCGCACACCCACGCCATCGGATGACCAGGAAGGAATGCCTGGAGTACCGCAGTGCCTGCTTTTCTTATCTGTGGTCCAGGGGGATTCTGCCCAGCAGCGAGGAATGCACGGACTGGGCTATGAAGGAGCTGGTATTCTGCCACTATGGGCCCTATGATTTCATGCTGCAAAGGCCGGGCAGCCCCAGACGGGGAGTGCCGGTGCCGCTGTTTAATCTGGTGTACCATGACTGCATGATTCTTCCCTGGTTTATGGACAGACAGCCGGATGGGGAGGACTACATGCTCTACGCTCTGCTCAACGGCGGCGCGGCCTATCTGGATCGGGACGGAGCCTATCCGGACACTGACGGATCCTTCGACAGCGAGGCGGATCGGAAGCTCTCCGAGGAGATCGAAAGATGCGCCGTGGTGACGAATCTCCAGGAACGGGTGGCCAAATGCGAGATGGTGCGCCATGAATTTCTGGATGACGGCTATGACAGACAGCGAACCCTGTTCGCAGACGGAACCAGGGTGACAGTTGACTTAAAGACCGGGGAATATGAAATCGGGTAAAATATAAGCGGAAAAACAGCTGCCCTCAGGTGGAATTTCTTCGGACAGAGGATTTCATGGCTGTGATTTCTCCGTCCGGCAGTCCTTTCGGCAGTCGGAGGCGGACATGCCCGCAGTATTTCCGGAAGCACTGGGCAAAATAGCTGGGGGAGGAAAAGCCGGCGGCGGTATCAAGGGATAAGAAAAATTTTATGCAGCGGGAGAGAAAGCAATGTTTCAGGAAAAAGGAAGAGTGACGATTCCCACAGATGTGGATGTGGTGAAGGAAACCGTGGAGCTGGCAAAGCGCTGGGGGGCTGACGCGGTCAGAGACTGTGATGGCACGGAGTTCCCGTTGGAATTAAAGGACGCGGGAATGAAGGTGTATTCCACCTATTACACTACCAGAAAGGACAATGCCTGGGCAAAAGCCCATCCGGAGGAGATTCAGCAGATGTACATCATGACGCCCATCCGCACGGCTGTCGGCGATTTGCTGCGGATTCGCCTGATGGAAGGGCTTTATCCGGATATGCTGACGCCCAATACCAGGGACGATATCACCCGCTGGTGGGAGGTCATTGACCGCACCACGGGGGAAGTGCTGCCATCAGTGGAGTGGAGTTATGATGAGAAAACGGGGGAGGCGGTGATCCAAAGTATCCCCTTCCATGATTATTCGGTCAGCTTTCTGGCCTATATTCTGTGGGATCCGGTACATATGTACAATGCCGTGGTCAATGACTGGAAGGATGTGGAGCACCAGCTGACTTTTGACGTCAGGCAGCCAAAGTCTCATGCCTATACCATGGTGAGACTGAAGCGCTTCATCGAAGAGCATCCTTACGTGGATGTGCTCCGCTTTACCACATTTTTTCATCAGTTTACTTTGATTTTTGATGAACAGGCAAGGGAAAAATATGTGGACTGGTATGGCTACACGGCATCGGTAAGCCCTTATATTCTGGAAAAATTTGAAAAGGAAGCGGGCTATCCCTTCCGCCCGGAGTTTATCATTGATCAGGGTTATTACAACAATCAATACCGGATTCCTTCACGGGAATATAAGGATTTTCAGGCTTTCCAGAGAAAAGAAGTGGCCTCAATCGCGAAGGAGATGGTGGATATCTGCCATGAGCACAGTAAGGAAGCCATGATGTTTTTGGGGGATCACTGGATCGGCACGGAACCCTTTATGGATGAATTTCAGCGGATCGGCCTGGACGCAGTGGTGGGAAGCGTGGGAAACGGATCCACTCTGCGCCTGATCAGCGACATCGAAGGGGTAAAATATACGGAGGGACGGCTGCTTCCCTATTTCTTCCCGGATGTGTTCTGCGAGGGCCAGGATCCTGTCAGAGAAGCGAAGATCAACTGGGTCACGGCCAGAAGGGCGATTCTGAGAAAGCCTGTGGACCGCATCGGCTACGGCGGCTATCTGAAGCTGGCGGTGAAATTCCCGGAATTTGTGGATTACGTGGAGTCCGTATGTGAGGAGTTCCGGCTGCTGTATGACAATATCAAAGGCGCCAGGCCTTATTGCGTCAAAACGGTGGCGGTGCTCAACTGCTGGGGCAGAATGCGCGCCTGGGGCTGTCATATGGTGCATCATGCTATTTATCATAAGGAAAATTATTCCTACGCGGGCGTCATTGAGGCTCTCTCCGGCGCACCCTTTGACGTGAGGTTTATCAGCTTTGACGATATCATTGAAAATCCGGACATTCTGAAGGATATTGATGTGCTGTTGAACGTGGGCGACGCGGACACGGCGCAGACCGGCGGGGAAATCTGGTGTAACCCTGAAATTTCTTCTGCTATAAAGGAATTTGTATACAACGGCGGAGGCATCATCGGTGTGGGCGAGCCAAGCGGGCATCAGGCCAACGGCCATTTCATTCAGCTGGCCAATGTGTTCGGCGTGGAGGAGGAGCGGGATTTCACCCTGGGGTACGATAAGTATAACTGGGAGAATCATGAGCACTTTATCACTCAGGATACGCCAGGTGAAATTGATTTTGGCCAGTCCCGCAAATATATGTACGCCCTGGAGGGAACCACGGTGCTGGAGGTCGGGGACAAGGAGCTTCATCTCGCGGTTCATGAATTCGGACAGGGGAGAGCCGTGTACATCAGCGGACTGCCCTACAGCTTCGCCAACAGCCGTCTGCTTTACCGGGCTGTTCTTTGGAGCGCGGGGAGCGAGGAAGAGACCTGTAAGTGGTTCTCCACCAATTACAATGTGGATGTTCACGCTTATGCGGAAAACGGCAAATACTGTGTGGTCAATAATACATACGAGCCGCAGACTACCGTGGTCTATCGGGGGAACGGCAGCAGCTTTTCGCTGGCGCTGGAGGCAAACCAGATTTTATGGTATGATACAGGGGAATGATAAACGCTTTTCTGTAAGAAAGGTATCTTTATCCTGAAATTCAGAAGGAACGAAAACGCATGAAAATTCTTTGTTTTGAAAGCTACGACAGAATGAGCAAACACGCGGCTGACATGATCGCGGCGCAGATCAGGCAGAAGCCTGATTCTGTGCTGGGGCTGGCCACAGGCTCTTCCCCTCTGGGCGTTTACCGGGAACTGACCACAATGTATGAGAACGGACAGTTGGATTTTTCCCGGGTGACAACCTTTAACCTGGATGAATGCTGCGGTATTGATTACCACGATGAACAGAGCTACCATTATTACATGTGGGAGAATCTCTTCTCCAAAATTAATCTCCCGGAATCAAACATCCATTTGCCGGACGCTTCCGCCGCTGATCCTGACGCGGCCTGTCTTGCGTATGAGCGTGCCATTGAACAGGCAGGAGGCATTGACCTACAGTTGCTGGGCATCGGGCATGACGGACATATCGGCTTCAACGAGCCGGACAGCCACTTTCCGGTGATGACTCACCGCGCAGCGCTGGCGGAGCCTACCATCAGGGCAAACAGACGCTTTTTCCGTTCAGAGGATGAGGTGCCAAAGGAGGCTCTGACCATGGGAATCGGCACCATTATGAAGGCGGGAAAAATATTGCTGATCGCCTTTGGGGCGGACAAAGAGGATATTGTGCGCCGGGCGTTTTCAGGTCCGGTTGTGCCAGAAGTGCCTGCTTCTGTCCTGCAGCTGCATCCGGATGTGACCATCCTTTTTGGGAAATAGTTTTCCCGGGCACTGAATAATAAACAAAACAATCGCCGCAGGAAACTTCATCCCTGCGGCGATTGCCGTTTCTGACTTATGTAACGCGATAATTACTCTTCGCTGGGAGCGCCGACGGGGCAGACTCCTGCGCATGCGCCGCAGCTGATGCACATGGACGCGTCGATTTCATACTGGCTGCCATTGTCGCTGATCGCGCCGACGGGGCAGGCCCCCGCGCAGGCGCCGCAGGAAATGCAGCTGTCGCTGATCACAAATGCCATAACAAATCCCTCCATATTGTGTAAAAGCACTGACATCCTCCGCTGCCTGGCCGCATGGATATACAGCTGGAAGAAAGACGGATACAGGCCTTTACGTTAATTTTTGTTTCTTCAGTAACGGTTGTATTGTAATATAAAGTGTGCAAAAAAACAAGGGCTTAAATGCTGGAAATGCGAAAATTCGCAAAAAAAGGGAGAAACGTCAGTTAGTTCATACTTACTTCTTAAATGATACGATGGCGCCTCATCCACGGTTATTCTGTTCAGCTGAGATGGTGGTGCGCTATTCCCAGCTCTTCCCGCTTTTCCTTCAGGCCCTTTAAGATGATCCCTTTCAGCTCAATTGCTTCCTTCTGGCTCATGGCGGGCAGATCCTTCAGCTTATAGTCGATTCCCAGCTTTTCATACTTTGCCTTGCCCATGGTGTGATAGGGCAGCACGTCCAGAGCCTTCAGATTGGTGAAGGGCGCCAGAAACTGTCCCAGCTGGTACAGATACTTTGGGTCATCGGTGATGGTAGGAACCACCACGTGGCGGATCCACATATCCACGCCCCGGTCATTCAAATACGCCGCGAAAGCCAGAATGCCATCGTTGGGCTGAGAGGTCAGCTCCTTATGCTTTTCAGGATCGATATGCTTGATGTCCAGCATGACCAGGTCGGTCAGCTTCATCAGGCGGTCCAGCTTTTCGATCAGAGCGGTGTTTTCGGGTCTGTAAACGATGCCGGAGGTATCAATGCAGGTGTGAATATTCTTTTCCTTGGCCAGCGTAAACAGGTCGATCAGAAAATCCACCTGCAGAAGAGGCTCTCCGCCTGTGACGGTCAGGCCGCCGTGGGTGTAAAAGGGCTCGTTTCGTTCGTATTGCTCGATAATATAGGAGGGCTCCATCAGCTTTCCGGCATTGATCTCCCAGGTGTCCGGGTTGTGGCAGTACGCGCACCGCATGGGACAGCCCTGTACAAACACCACATAGCGGGTGCCGGGACCGTCCACGGTGCCAAAGCTTTCCAGTGAATGAATTCTTCCTTTGGTCATGATGGGTTCTCCTTGTTTCAACATTATAAAAGCGACCGCAAAGCAATCGGCTTTTATGTATGGTGATGTCCGCGTTGGCGGACATATCTGTTTGGTGTGAAAAGAAGCGGTGGCAGTGTGCCACCGCTTCCAAGTGTTTCACTGATGTAATTACATGATTAAAGCGACAAAAGGGAATGTCGTTGTGACCCCCGAGGCCATAAATGCGAATGCTCTAAAGGGCCAGCTTCGCGTCGCGCCCCCGTAGGGCATACCTTGCGTAAGCATTCGATTTCTGACCTTTTGTCACTTGTATCATTACATTGACTCGTGGAAGGTACGGGAAATAACATCCGCCTGCTGCTCCGGGGTCAGCTTGATGAAGTTTACCGCATAGCCGGAAACACGGATTGTAAGCTGAGGATAATTCTCCGGATGCTTCTGAGCGTCCAGAAGAGTGTCTCTGTTCAGTACGTTCACGTTCAGGCGATGTCCGCCTTTTGTTGCATAAC
>JAJQCU010000172.1:6162-12197 GCA_021202575.1 Lachnospiraceae bacterium | reverse complement strand
GCACGGACACGGAGTCAGGCGGCGGGGTTGAGGAAACACAGACAGCTTCAGCGGAATCCTCTGATACATCGGAAACCTACCTGATCCAGAGAGGAGACAACCTGCTGACGATTCTGCGCAATCACTACGGAGATGACAGTATGCTCCAGGAGGTGTGCGAGGTCAATCAGATTGAGGACGCGGACAACATTCAGGTGGGGCAGACGATTGTGCTGCCGTAGGATATGGGGCAATACTGCCGGGATACCCTGTAAAAAACAGGAAGCAAAGTCCGGTGGGCTGCATTTACTTCTAAAAAAAAATATGCTATACTGTTTTCCTGTAAGACAGTATAGCTTATTTTATGATACAGGGAATTGCGGGATAAGTGAGATACACCGAAGGCGTCCTTCAGGAGAAAATCTGTGATTTTCGTAATCGAACTTATGCGTAGCTACGTTTTTTGCGTATCATACCCTTTTGGCGCTTTCATCATTTTATGGGCATGATTTCAGGAGAGCAGATGTGGGAAAGGATAACCGGACAGAGGAAGAGGAAGTAAAAACTGCATTTCAGCCGCGGTCAGTAATTATTCTGGTGCTCTTTCTGGTTATTCTGGCCGTGATTGTCCTCTATCAGCAGGCCAACCGTAAATACAGCGGCTACAGGGACGTCAGGTCCGCGGACGTGGTGCTGACGGAAAATTCTCAGGCCATGCGCCTGGGAGACAGCGTCATTATTTACAGTTCCGATGGAATGCGCTGCAAGACGATCTGGGACATTTCTTAGCAGATACAGCAGGCCTGTATTGCCGTGTCAGGCAGCTACGCCGCCATAGCGGATTATGGGGAGAGCACCATTTATGTGGTCAACGAGGAAGGGCTGCAGGGAGAGATCACGACAGGCTATGAGCTTCGCACCCTCTGCGTCTCTCAGCAGGGCACGGTGGGGGCGGTGCTGGACGATGGAGACGTCTATTGGGTGTACATATATTCGGTGGACGGCACAGAGATTGCCCACGCCCGCACGACCATGGAGCAGAGCGGATATCCCATCGACCTGGCGCTGTCGCCTAACGGAAAGCTTCTGGCGATTTCCTACCTGTATCTGGATGTGGGAACGGTCAGCAGTACGGTTGCCTTCTACAATCTGGGCGAGGTAGGGCAGAATTACGCGGACAAATATGTCAGCGGCTATAATTACGATGAGATTGTCGCCCGCATTGAATTCTTAAGTAATTCTGTGGCGGTGGCCGTGTCCGACGGCAGCATCATTTTTTACGAGGGAAGCGAGAAGCCGCAGGTCACTCAGATGAATCTGGTAAATGAGGATATCAGCGCTGTTTACTGGGGGGACGACTGTGTGGGCCTGGTCTTTGACAGCGCCGGCAGCGATGGGAAATATCTGCTGAGGCTGTATAATACGGGCGGATCCAAAATCCTGGAGACCTCCTTTGATCTGGAATACTCGGATATTCAGATTGATTCCGGCGTTATCACCATATATAACGACGCGGACTGCCTGGTGCTGACCACCGACGGCAAGGAGCGATACAGCGGCAATCTGGGAGGAACGGTGCTTTTTATGTCCCCCACATCAAGGAAATACCGATACAATGTACTGTTGGAAGATGAATTTAAAGTAGTGGAACTGGAGTAATTTATGAACGCTTTACTGGTAGTTGTGATCATAGTGGCGGTATGGAGAACAGTGGTGGGCTTCAGGCGCGGTATGGTGAAGGAGCTGATTTCCATGGTTGGCCTGATTTTTGCGGCCATTGTCGGTTTCCTGGCGGTCAACGCGCTGCAGGGCTACGCGCAGAGCAATTTTTTTGAGGTGATTGTGTGCGTGGTGCTGATCGCGGTTGTGGCCGTTGTACACAGCGTGCTGAAGCTTGTATTTTTTTCAGCAAAGGTGGTGTCATCCCTGCCGGTGATCAGTACTGTCAACCAGCTTTGCGGCCTGATATTCGGTTTTCTGGAGGCTATCGTGATCTACTGGATTTTGTGCTACGCGCTGGTCAGTCTGGATATGGGCATGGCGGGTAGCTATCTAAGGGAAATGATCAGGGAGAATGCCGTGCTTTACTCCCTATACCAGTATAATATCATCGGGGCGCTGGTGGATAATCTGTGGGCAAGTATCACCATGTGATTTGCCCCTGCCGCCATTTTCATCTGTCAAGCCCGGATTTTTGTTCAGAAAATCTGTCGGATAATTGCGCAAAAAATATGGGAAAAATATAAAGAAATCCGTTCCGTGCACTTGCATTTCGCGGATGAATTTGCTATAATGCCCTTTGTCAGGCAGTTCCGATACTTCAAGGGCAGTGCGCAGATGTAATCGCATGCCGGAGAATCGGGGACGAAACTGAATAATCCTCAATAGCTCAATGGTAGAGCATTGTTATTAATGCACACCGAAGAATTGGGGACAAAAAATGAACATTCCTCAATAGCTCAATGGTAGAGCACTCGGCTGTTAACCGAGTTGTTGTAGGTTCGAGCCCTACTTGGGGAGCTTGACAGACCGATAGACTTCATGGTTTATCGGTCTTTTTGCGTTCCCGGATATTTCTGTCATGATATGGTGGCAGATGTAACTTATTAACCATAAAACAGGATGCGCTGGGAGTGCGTGTTGCAGATTTTCTGAAATCATGTACATTGCAGCAGATGAAGAATACAATCATCAAACTGTAGGAGCAAAGACAGAGAAAAAGACAGCGAGATCAGACCAGTTAATGGGGTTGGATCAGCTGTCTTTTTTGCGTGGAAATGGTGGCTTATGCTTGTCCGCATTTAGGGGTTCAGAAAGCCCCATTTTAAAGGGCAAAGAATGACAAAAATGAAGTTCGTGGATATTTTATCGATGATGTCCGTTTTTGGGCTTCTAAATGCGGAAATCTGACTGAGGTGCCTGCCGATATCATTGCGGATAATCATCCGGAGAAGGATAAAATTGTCTGAATGTATGTTGAATTCTTTCTTTTACCATGCTATAATATCGCATGCGATGTATCGTATACGAAAGGACGAACGAGATGGACGAAAATTTCAAGTTTAAAATTTCTGGACGGATAATCAGGCTGGGCAATGCGATTACCAGGTACCGGAATATGCAGGCAGCTGACGCAGATCTGACATCCACACAAAGCGATGCAATCCGATATATCATAAAGAACCAGGATAAGGAACTGACTGCAAAAAATCTGATGGATTATCTGAAACTGTCGCAGTCTACCGTGGCAGGTGTGATTGACCGTTTATGTGATAAGGGGTTTATTGACCGTAAGAAACACGCAAAAGACTCCCGAAAAATTGTGCTTGTCCTGAGTGACAAAGGCCGGGAACTTGACGGGCAGCTTTATCAGATTGGACAGGAAACGGAACGGCTTTTGCTGGAAGGAATGACTGCGGAAGAAATCGCGGAATTCAACCGCCTGCTGTTGATTGCCATGTCGAATATGAACATGGAGAGGTATGCGGAAAATGGACAATAGGGAATATTTGTTCAGGGAAATGCCTGTACAAAAGGCTGTGCTGACCCTTGTGGTTCCCACGGTCGTCAGCCAGCTGATTACAATGATTTACAACCTTGCGGACACTTTTTTTATTGGACAGCTGAATGATCCGCGACAGGTTGCGGCGGCAACCGTATCCATGCCGTTATTTGTTTCACTGACAGCTCTGTCTAACCTGTTTGGCATCGGCGGAGCCAGTAAAATTTCCAGGTGTCTCGGCAGAGGGGAAACGGAAAATGCTGCTGCAAGCGCATCGTTTGCTTTCTGGACAGCCGCCGTGGTATCGTTGATATACGGAATTGTTATTTTACTGGCCGCCCCGGCTCTTTTGCCTGTTCTTGGTGCAAAAGCAGACACATATGATTATTGCTATCGTTATATATTCTGGGTGGTGGTTGTTGGTGCCTTACCAACTGTTTTGAATGTGACCATGTCGCACCTGGTCAGGGCGGAGGGTTATTCCAGACAGGCAGGTTTCGGCGTTGCGCTTGGAGGTGTTTTAAATATCGTCCTTGACCCTGTTTTCATTTATGGCCTTAAGCTGGAAATCAGAGGAGCCGCTATTGCCACAATGCTTTCCAACCTGATTGCTGCACTGTTTTTTTTAATCTTCCTATATAGAAAACGTAAAAGTACAGTGATTACACTTGATATCAGGCGCTATGCAGTCAAAAATAGAATTGCGTCAGACATTCTTCTGGGAGGCCTGCCCAGTTTCACCATGATGATGTTAAGCTGTTTATCCAACAGTGTTCTCAATCATCTGATTACTTCCTGGTCTACAGAAGCGATGGCCGGAATGGGAATTGCAAAAAAAATAGATATGGTGTCCTATTCCGTGGCGCAGGGTATGACACAGGGGGTTCTGCCGCTGATTGCGTATAATTACGCATCCGGTGACAAAAAGAGAATGAACAAATCCATAGGCGTAACTCTGGCATATACACTGACCTTTTCGGTGACAGCTCTTATTGTTCTTTACTTTTTTGCGGAGCCAGTGGTACAGTTGTTTATCAAAGATCCGGAAACCGTTGCCTATGGACAGAAATTCGTAAAAATCATCTGCTTTCTGTGCCCATCCACGGGTATCAACTATATGGTAATTGCCGTATTTCAGGCGACAAAACAGCGTACCCAGTCCATCATTCTTTCTGTTCTGCGAAAGGGAAGTCTGGACATTCCGCTGATGATCGCATTCAGCCGTTTCTTTGGAGTGGAAATGGTCGCATGGGCCAGTCCTATTTCGGACTGGATTGCATTGGTTGTGGCGCTCTTTATGCTGATACCGTTCCTTAAAAAAATGCGGAAACAGTCAGAAGTCGGGGGCAGGACTGAACAGATCGTTTGAAAACAGGCAGTTGAAAACGCAATGTGAAACAAGGAAAAAAGAAACAAAGATTGTTTCTGCACCTGTTGGAGATTAACGTTTGAAATTGAAAAAATAAACAGACAGAAAAAATCCTGTGCAGAATTGCAACTTGAATTGCAATACCGCACAGGATTTTTTTGCTTATAAGTTATAAAGCATTCCTCCGGAATGCGCAGCCCATCACCGCAGGTGATGTTCTCGGGGGATTGGGGGTTTTCCCCCAACAAGGCAAGCGAAGCGAGTCTTTGTAGCACAAAGACATTGCCTTGCCACTTTACGAATTCTGGTGCCTTCTTCTAAATCAGAAAATCTTCGTAGTAATGTTGAGAAGGCGAATAGCATGGACTGCAGTGAGGAAGAAGCCCTCACTCGTTTTCACCGGTCTGCGGAGGGCAAAATGACTGCCTTTACCCGCTCCAATATGGTCGCGGGAATGGTGGGACAGGGATCTATGAGCCTCTCTTCACTTGCCGGCGAGCTGGGGATTGTTTTGTGCGCATATCTGGTTCTGCGGGGGCAGCTGACACTTGGCCTTCTTCTGGTAGCGTCCAGCTATATGTCGACGCTGGCGGATGGAATCGGAACTGTGCAGCAATATATCACATCCATCCTGTCCACGAAGAAAATCCGAAAGAAGCTTGGAGAGGAAGCAGATGCGCCCTGCCAGGCGGAGGCCTTTTCTCCAATCACGGGAAAAGCAACGGCTGCTTATGAAAATGTTTCCTTCTCTTTCGGCGTAAGGCAGCTATATGATCATTTGAGCGCCGTCTTTGAGCCGGGCGGCTGTTATGCCATCGTCGGGGAGAGCGGCAGCGGCAAGTCCATGTTATTGAAGCTTCTCCTGAAATATTATGAGGACTATACTGGAGAAATCACACTCGCAGGCCAGGATATCCGCACCCTTTCGGAGCAGGAAGTTTACAGCGCCGTCGGGGTGGTCTCCCAGTCGCCGTATCTGTTTAACGCCTCCCTCTATGAGAACATTACCATGTTCAGCAAGGAACCGGCGGAAGGCTTGCCGGAGTATGAAAAGCTGCTTGAGGAGCTGAACCTGACGGAGCTGGCCAAAAGGGTCGGCGATCAGCCGCTTGGCGACTTCGGGGACAAGATTTCCGGCGGGGAGCGCCAGCGGATCAACATTGCCCGCAATTACAGAAGAGGCGT
>JAJQCU010000172.1:3339-6152 GCA_021202575.1 Lachnospiraceae bacterium | reverse complement strand
AGGCGTGCCGGTTATGATCTTTGATGAGCCGGTCAGCGGGCTGGATCCGTGGAACGCCTCCGTGATCAACGATTTTATTTTCTCCCACCAGGAAATGACGCGCATCGTCATCACCCATGACTGGTCACCGGAATATCTGAGACGCTTCGATGCAGTTATTCCGATCGGGGAAGCGGCGCAGAAGCGGGCAGATGTCCGTGGAAAGGAGGCTTGAAGATGAAGTTATCGGATCTTTCTAAAAAGAGTAAAGCTCTGCTGGCACTTACCTGCCTGTTATATGCGGCTTATGCAGCGACGGGTACGGTGGAATATTACTGGCTTTCGGAGGGCGTGAACGCCGCGATCGCGGGGGACAGTGGGCAGTTTATCAGGTATAGCGGATATGTGGTTGGGATGCTTCTGGCGAGCTTTGTTCTGATCTTTATTGCGATAGTGATGAGAAATCTTTATATGGCGAATGGCGTGCTGACAGTGAAGGACGCGATGATCCGGAATATTTTAAAGCGCCCCGTGGCAGGTTTTCGAAAAAAAGACAATGCGTACTGGATGAACCTCTTTACCACGGATACAGATATGTACCGCCTGGACTATCTGAATAAGTTTCCCCTTATTGCGTTCAGTGCAGTGATGTTTTTAAGTGCACTTGTGGTACTTGTGACGCTTTCGCCGCTGCTGGTGGGAACCACCCTTTTATTTGCGCTGCTGCCCTTTGCCATTTCCCAGTTCTTCACCGGCATTATCCAGAACAGGCGGAGCGCGTATTCCGCGGCCTCCGAGGCGCAGGTGGGGATCCTGAAGGAAAACCTGGAGGGATATGAAACTATCCGCGCGGACGGCACCTGGCGCGCCTTTCACGGCAGGTTTCACCTGGCCTCCTCAGAAAAGTACCGGAGCCTGACGCGGCTGAACTTTGCCAATGCCATCGGCGGCAAAAGTAGCTGGGATATCCTGTGGATTATCCAGTGTGTGGAAATCGCGCTGGGCATCTGGCTGGTGTTACAGGGGAGGCTGTCCGCCGGTATGCTGCTGGCAGTCTCTAGCTATGTGTCGAGCATCTCCAATGGAGCTGGGAACCTGATTGAGTACGCAATGGGAATTCGCTCAACGAAGGAGCTGCGTGATAAGCTGAAAACAGAGAGCAGCGCTCTCTGTGAAGAGGCTACAATGGACTTTCATGACGCCCCCGCGGCCATCGACTATGAAAATGTCTCTTTCTCTTTTGGGGAGCGTCAACTGTATGATAACATGAGCTTTCACTTCCGGCCGGGCGGCTGTTATGTGATTGTGGGCGAGAGCGGCAGCGGCAAGTCCACCCTGACGAAGCTTTTATTGAAATACTATGATGATTATACCGGCACCATCCGCCTGGCGGGGAAGGACATCCGCAGCCTGACGGAACCGGATATTTACCAGATGGTGAGCGTGGTGAACCAGTCGCCTTATCTGTTCAACGTATCCCTGTATGAGAACATTACGATGTTCGGCGCAAAGCCGGGAAAGGATTCGGAGGAATACAGGGCGCTTCTGGAGCGCTTAAACCTGACGGAACTGGCAAAAAGAGTGGGAGATGAACCTCTCGGTGATTTCGGGGATAGGATTTCCGGCGGCGAACGCCAGAGAATCAATATCGCGCGCAGCCTGCGCCACCATCCGGCCATCATGATTTTTGATGAGCCGACCACGGGTCTTGACCCGGAGAACGCACACCTGATCAACGAATTTATTTTCTCCCAGACGGATATGACACGGATTGTCATCAGCCATGACTGGTCTGAGGATTACCTGGGACGGTTCGACCAGGTGGTTGCGATCGGACAGGGGAGAGGATATACTTAAAGTTTGATGTATAGAAAAAAGGTCACTGATAGGCATCATGATTGTGTGCGGCTTATCAGTGCCTTTTATTTGTTCGCTTTTTCTTCATTGGTTGGGGCCAGATTTGCTAAAAGGTCATCTGATAAAAGAGAACGTATCTGTTCCAGATATTTCAAAAGAATTTCATTGTTTCCGACAATGATTTCGTTGAATTGCGGTTCGCCGGCTGGTCGGCGCAGCACCAGATCCAAATTCTGCGATTTTGCGGAATCTAATTCATTGCCTTTGAGCAGAGACATCGGTTTGGCAGGCACAGAAGAGGAAAAGCCAAGGGTGCAGGTGAATTTCCCCGCAGCAAAATAACAGCAGCCCCGATTTTTGGTGAAGTAATAGTACACTTTTGTGCCAGATGAGAAAATGTTGATGATGTCAGGGAGTACGTTAATTTTTCGGCGCACAGATCCTTTGACCTGTTCTTCGGACTGTCCCCGCTTGATAAAGTCAAAATCTTCTTCGGTAAGGGTGCCGTCAAGTGCCTTTTCGTAGAATTCATCAGAACGAAGGGATGAATTGACACCAGTAAGATGTCTGAAATTATCACCATGTGCGGAGACTATGTAATAGGGTTCCTTTATGAATGCTTTGGAACAAAGCAGATATTCATAATTGACGAAGTAATATTTGTATCGCGGCGCCATGTAAATAAGTGTGTTTTTGACGCGTTCTTTGAAAGAAGTTTGGTCAGCCATTGTTTCTCCTGTCTGTGTAAAGTAAAAGAGTGGACAATGCCACTCCTTTACTAATTTTTCACAGTTTATTCTGCAATGGGAATGGGTTTTAGGTCTCCATCCCGACCAATGGGACAGGTTTTAGGTCTCTGCCCCGACTTTCTCTTAAAGCAGTTGCTTTATTAAGACAAGCACCAGAAACCTTTGTTCTGGCTCATTTATTATACGCAAAATCATGGAAAATAACAAAAACAAATTTTCGTTTCACGA
>JAJQCU010000172.1:1634-3329 GCA_021202575.1 Lachnospiraceae bacterium | reverse complement strand
CTGGTACTCAGGAACGATAAAAATTCCGTCAAAGCTTTCTCCGTGTGAGTAATAATATCTGCTGAGAGTTTCTGTAATCCCCTGCATATCCAGAATATTTTCGTTGGCAAAGAAAATTTGAAATGGCTGGGGTGGAATTTGCTAGTCAGTTTAGTCTAATCGTAAGACCACTACTTAATCAGGCGTAGCACGATCTGTTTCAACGGATTTTTCATTTTATAATATTTTTACGTTTCGCAAAAGCTCCGGTACAGGTATAAGATCTGATTCTGGGAAATAAGGAAATTTAGAAATGTTCGGAGCAGAATGGTCAGATCAATCTGGTAAGTGTTCGCCTACCGGACGTAAAAAGTCCGGTAAACCGGACCTGTAAGTTCCTTCTTCTATGAATTCTTTTGTTTTACAATATCCTTGTACCGAGCGAAAGCACGGAACAGTCATAAGAACCGCTTTGAGAAGATACATGGAGTGGAATAGTCAGAATAGTCTGGCTATTGTTCGAAAATGAGACGTAAGACAGCTGATAAATGAGACGTGACACGTTCTTTTGCTGCGGAGTTTTTGGTTTTATAATACTTTTGTATCAGCGAAAGCTCCGGTACCGGTACTTTGAAAACTGCATAGACATTTATCAGGTACGAAGCTGTGATGAGTGAGCCACATCAACGGCCAACGCTGCAATTCTATGTGGTAGATAAGCGGCAGCCATAGGCTTATGGATTAACGGCCGTATTACATAGATAAAGAGAAAATTCCGGTATAGTTCCATAAAAAGGATTTGCACTTTAAAGGGTGAAAGTGGTTCTGCTCAAAATGAGCAGGACCAAAATACAGAATGGAACTGGCAACCGGCCCGCTTTAACAGATGAAAGTGGTGCTGGTCAAAATGATCAGCACCAAAATCCCATTTACCGCAAATGGACAAAATGTCCATAACGGTCGGCAGTGTCTTTCAGGGATAGCCCCTGTTCGTTTCTGCATAAATTGCGGGTAATCCGGTTCTTACATAAATTCCAGGAGGTGATTGTTTTGGAGAACGTAAGGGAATCGGAGAATACGGTCAGGGCTGAAATAAATGGCTGCCACCTGCTGTTGCTTTTTGAGGAGCAGCCGGTGGAGGGCGTCCTTGACAGAGTCCGGGAGATTCTATCCGGCTCTTATGATGAAAGGGTTTTAAAAGACCTGGGCAGGATTGCAGCGCTTGAGACCAGTGATACTGCCGCGTAGGGGTGTCAGTGACAGGATTGCTGCCCGGAAAAATGGACATCACTATGAATAAAAGTCGATTGCTCCGCAATCGCTGTCTGTATTCGCAATTCGCTCATTTTCCTTCGGAAAATGGCTACTTGCTCATACAGGTCAGGTTCTCTAATATCCATGCTCTTAGCCGCGCACACCCGTAGGGCGTACCTTGTGTAAGCACGGCTCAAGCATGGATATTGAGAACACTTTTATAGTAAATTGATCGGCAGCATTGCAAATCTGTGACGGATGCGCTATGATGACAGGGAAGAAACTACAACACGCACTTTGAAAATTTCATACAGCGCATCCTGTAATCACAGGATTACAGGAGAAAAAGCCAATGAAGAGAGTATACACATTATACAGGGTTTCCACCAAGAAACAGGTCAATACCAGCGAGAACCACGCGAATGACATCCCGATGCAGCGCGGGGCCTGCCATGAGTTCGG
>JAJQCU010000172.1:0-1624 GCA_021202575.1 Lachnospiraceae bacterium | reverse complement strand
AAGGGCGTTTCCGGCTTCAAGGTGTCCGCGAAGGACAGGGACGCGATCCTGGATTTGCAGGAGGCCGCACTGAAAAAAGAATTCGACGTCCTGCTGGTATTTATGTTTGACCGGATCGGCAGGATCGATGATGAGACACCGTTCATCGTGGAATGGTTCGTCAAGACAGGCGGGGTCGAGGTCTGGAGTGTGAAGGAGGGCGAGCAGCGCTTCGAGACACACGTAGATAAGCTGACCAACTATATCCGCTTCTGGCAGGCGTCTGGGGAGAGTGAGAAGACATCCATCCGCATCAAAACCAGGATCGGACAGTTAAAGCTGGACGGCTTGTACACCGGCGGCTCCATGCCTTATGGGTACCGGACGGTTCCGAGCGGCGTCAAAAACCGCAAGGGCCAGGAGTTAAAGAAATTCGAGATTGACTTAGAGCAGTATGTGGTGTACCGCAAGGTCGTGGAGAGGACGATCAACTACGGGACAGGCAGCTATGTCATCGCGCACCAGTTAAATGACCAGGGATACAGGACAGCCAACGGGAAGAAATTCACCAGCAAGGCCGTACTCAGGCTTTTGTCATCGCCGCTTGCCAGGGGCTGCACGAATGAAAATGAAACCTCCGACGTACTCCAGAAACTGAGGATTGTCAGTGAGGAGGAAGCGGAGAGGATTGATGAAATCCTGACGCAGCGGGCAATGGCGGACAGTGAAAAGCGCCGGATCGCCATGCGGACCAAAGGGGAGGCCATGCTGTCCGGAAATATTTTCTGTGCGCACTGCGGCGGCCGTATCACGACGACACACCATAAGGACCATTATTACCGCAAGGACGGCAGCGAGTATTTGAAGGATGAACTGAAGTACCGCTGTTACCACAAGGCAAACAAGCTGTGCGACTGCGACGGCCAGACCAATTATATCGCGTCGAGGGTCGATGAGGCGGTCTGTCAGGTGATGCGCCGGGTATTTGAGAACATGAAGGGCGCACCGGAGGAAGCAAAGTATAAGGAAATCCTGAAAAAACAGCAGGCAGCCCATGCGGTCAGCAGGCGCAAGCTTGCGAAAGAGCTTGAAAAGAACCAGAAGCAGATGGAAGTCCTCTAGGCGGAGATCGCAAAGACCCTTTTAGGGGAAAGCCTGTACACGCCGGAGGATTTAAGGGAAGCGATCAGCGTGGTGAAAACCCGGATTGCCGACGCCGAAGCGAAGATCGAAAAGCTGGATAGCGAAATGTATCAGAAAGAAGAGATGACCAAAGCTGTCCTGCCGGCGTACCGCCGCTTTAAGAGTTGGGCGGAGGAATTTGACACGGCTGATCTGGAGCAGAAAAAGATGATATCCTGCCAGCTGTTTGACCGGATTGAGCTGGGGAAAAATTACGCGATCACACTCCACATGAACGTCACCTATAAACAGTTCTGTTCGGGGTGGGACGAGGCGGAAGAAAGCAGGGAGGCCGTCTGACGTTTTCAGGTCAGGCCCTCCGTACATAGGACTACAGACTATAGAACTTCATTGAGCTTTGAGGAAATAAGCGCAAATATTCCCCTGTTTCGGTGTGAGAGTGTAACGATGGTAGAGCACTCGGCTGTTAACCGAGTTGTTGCAGGTTCGAGCCCTGCTTGGG
>JAJQCU010000330.1:1888-12262 GCA_021202575.1 Lachnospiraceae bacterium | reverse complement strand
ATAAACATGCAGTCCGGCGCCAGATCTCCTCTCTGTCGGTTGTCGCGGATCATTTTATGGGCGGCGGCGTCAAATACCGCGGAACCATTCCTCTGCGCCATCCAGGTATACAGGTAAAAATACTGGTCGGGATACAGCTTCTTTCCATGGTCCTGTCTGGTGGAATTCTGCGTAAATATGGTATCGTCCCCGTCAATGTAATACAGCATCGCGGTCAGGTTTCTCCCCACATATTTGAGAAAGCTTTCGTCCCCGGTGGATTCCCAGGCAAGAAGCAGGGATTTGTCCACCACCGCGTTATAATTGCCGGTGGAACGCTCCGCGTACTCCCCATCCTCATCCCCGTCGATTCCTTCTGCCAGATACTGCCGCGCCCTCTTTTTCAGCTGACCGGCCTTCTCCTCATCCTCCTCGAGCTTCGCCATGCACAACAGCGCGGCGGTTACCGCCCATCGGTGATTCGGGGTATGAAAGCCTCCGTACAGCAGAATCTGTTCGCATTTAACCATCATGGCATAATAGCGGTCTTTCAGCGCAAGCTCCCGCTCAGACGTCCCGTATCTGTCCAGAAGCTGCCAGGCGCCAAACAGCCTCCGAAAGCAAAAAGCCGTATCCGGCGCGGAGAAAAAATTACAGGAAGGATAATCCATGCTGCCGTCCTCCCTCTGCCAGCGCTCCAGGAAGCCAACGCCGCCTAAGACCGCCTCCCAGAGCTCTTCGCTCCGGCAATATCTGCTTTCCTCACAAAAATACAGACACAGGCAGTCTGTCAGCAGATAGACCGTGGGCTTTCCCTCCATAATGTCGCTTTCCAGCCTTCCCCTGTCCTCTCGGTTTTCATCCCTGACCTGTCCGCGCAGGAACTCCTCCACTCTTTTTTCTGTGGATGTCACGATGTGTGCCCAGTATCTTTTCATTTCTCTTTTCCCTGCTTTCTTCCGGTAGTTGTATAATGAACGCAAGCGAGAAGGGCGTGCTTCCGCAAGGGACGCCCTTTGCTCATGATATTCTCGACGATTCTAAACAGCAGTGTATGAATCCCTGATCAACAACGGTGTCTTTCGTTTTAATTAACATTGATATCTTAATTACTGATGAACAGCAATATTCTGATCTCTGATGTAGGGCGGCATCTTACGTTCTGATTAACAGCAGTGTCTTAATTTCAAACGCATGGAACGAAAGTCTGACCCTGTGTCCCGCCATCATTTCAAGCTCCTCCGAGGCCTCCTCCAGCATATTGCAGGAAAAGACCCGCTTCACCTGTGCCGGGACCGTCAGATACGCCGTTCCCGCGCAGCCCTTCGCTTCATAAAGCCTGAGAACGATCCCGTTTGGTACATCAAAGGCCGGTTTGCATGTCTCTATGACCACATGTGTGCTTTCCACCTGAAAATAGGAAACCGCAGTCGTCGGCATGGGTTCTTTATCACAAAAAGCCTCCCTCACCGGCGCAGCGCCTGTATTACACGCATCCATCGGCACAACGCCGGGCCTCCTTCCGCATTCGGTCACCGCCACATTGCACTCATAAGCCTCCTCCGTCACCCGGCTTCGGGAAAACGGCCCTTCAAAGGGAAGGATAGAATATACAAATTCATGGATTCCCTGGTCCGCCGTCATATCCGGGGCCAGGGGAGAGCGAAGCAGCGTCAGGGAAAGCCTGCTGTCCTGCGCTGAAAGCCCGTATTTGCAGTCATTCAGCAGAGCAAAGCCATTTTCGCCATCGGTCAGCGCCGCATACTTGTGATGGCAGGTCTCATACAGATCCTTTTCCCGCCCTGTGGATTTATGGGTGGGCCGCCGGATATAGCCGAACTGAATCTCCTCCAGCACCTCTTTTGTGTAGACCGTGGTCGGGAAATCCGCCTTCAGCATCCTGTGCCGCTCGTGCCAGTCTATTGTCGTCACAAAATCAATCCTCGGGCTGTCCGGGTAAAGGCATATTTTCTGCACGGCGGTAAAATACCTTTCTGTCCGTTCCACCGTTACGGTCAGGCCGCCGCCCTCATCTCTTCTGACCAGGCAGCTATGCTTTCCGGTCAGAGCTGCCGGGACACTCTCATACATGCTGCCAATCTCCCAGGCGTCATACTGCACATTGACATCCTGATACAGCCTCCAGTCATTTAACGGCGCGGCGGCGTATTCATACTCTGTCCCGCGGTCAGTCAGGCTGACGATTCTGCCCAGAGAATCCACCTTTACACGATAAAACTCATTTTCATAATCCAGCGTTTCGCCATCGCCGGATGCTTCTGTAAACCCATTCTCCGGCATTTCTGAAGTCCTGTCAACTCCCGTAAGTGCATTTTCCGGGCTTTTAAATCTGACATACCCGCAGGGCGGCAGGACGAAGCCCCGGTATTTCCTCTCCCAGCTTAAAGAATTAAAACAGGCCGGCCCGTCAGCCAGCAATTTCAGAAGCTCTGCCGCCAGCGCCCGGCTTTCTGTCAGAATCTCCGCCAGCGCTTCCCTGGCTTCCTCATTCACCTTCTGAATGCTGCTGCCGGGAAGGATATCATGAAATTCCTGCGTCAGCAGCCTTTTCCACAGAGAATCCAGCTTCCGAAGCAGTCTGTCCTCGTCCCCGGTCTTTCCCTCCAGCCTGAGAAGCCCCGCCAGGTATTCCGCCTCCCTCAAAGCGTATTCCGCCTTCCGGACTCCCTTCTTAATCTGCGCCTGGGCGGTATAGGTTCCCCTGTGCCACCTCAGATACAGCTCCCCATAATATACATTCTTAACCCGTTCAGGCTCCAGCCTCTCAAAAAAGCTGACCGGCCCCTCCATACGGCACCGGGGCGTCCCCTCCAGGTCCTCACAGCGCTTCGCGGTCTCCACCATCAGCTCCGTGGGGCCGCCTCCGCCGTCACCGTATCCAAAGGGAAACATCAGCCCGCTGATTTCTTCCCTCTGATTCCGGTCCTGTTCCCATCTCTCCCGCAGCGCGCCGGGCTGAAAGACCGCGTTATTCTTCTTATATATGTGGGACAGAACCCTGGTTCCGTCGATTCCCTCCCACCAGAAAATATTGTAGGGGAAGGGCTCGCACTCCGGGTCGGCCCGAAGCAGCTTCTGAGTGGCAAAATACGGCACCTCACACCCCGCCATGATCTGCGGCAGGGCGCCGCAAAAGCCAAAGGTATCCGGCAGCCAGGCTAAGCGGCTCTCCGCGCCAAGCTCCGTCCGAAACCACCTTTTTCCCAGCACAAACTGGCGGACCAGACTCTCCGCGCCCGCCAGATTCGTGTCGCATTCCACGTATACCGCGCCCTCGGGGATAAACTGCCCGCTTTTCACCTTCTCCTTCACCCGGCCATATAAATCCGGATAGTAGCTTTTAAGCGTCTCCAGAATCGGCGGCTCACAGAGCAGGAAACGATACTCCGGATATCTCTCCATCAGTGCCAGCTGATTGGAGTAGGTGCGGGCACACTTTCTCCGGGTCTCCGCCCCGGTCCACAGCCAGGCCAGATCCAGATGGGACTGGCCGAAAACCGTATACTCCGGCACGGTATCCCCGTTTTTCTTTTCAAGCAGCGGTATCAGCTCTCTTCGTGCCCGCCTGATGCTCCCGCTTCTTTCCGGCTCCTTCGCCTCAAAATCCGCGATACAGGTGAACCTCTTTAAAGCCGCCCCGATCTCCATGGCGCGCAGCTCGCTTTCGGGGAGAGCTTTCCACAGCTCATATAAAGTATGATAATCCGCGTAGGCCTGAAAAATTTCTTCCTCCCAGATACCGAAATGGCTTCTCTCCACCCGGCACTGAAATTCGGGAGGCTCCGGAATCGGCACAGCGTCCCTGATCTGGATTCCCACATTTTCGAACTGCTGTCCATGCCCCGCATAGACCTCCGCAAGGATGTCGAAGTTCTCTCCCTCCTTGGCGCACGCTGTCAGCTCCACAAAATCATGGAAACGGTCAACGGAGCCGGCCTCTCTTCCGTTGACAAAGACCAGCATTTCCTTTCCCGCTCCTATATGAAGCAGAATCCTGTGCCCCGCGCCCTCAGCCGGAATCGTCACTTTGGCGCGAAACCACCCATACTCCCACTTCCGCCCCCAGCGTCTTCCCTCGGGAAAACCTTCCCACTGCCCGCAGGCCGTCTCATCAGGCTGGAGCGCTTCCCATGTGGTGAAGCCCTCCAGCATAACCGTTCCCAGTTCATGATACAAATTCGGGGCAAAGGCCTCATCCCAGAGTCTCAGCCTCTCCTCCCACTGTCTTCCCAGCTTCATAGTCTTTTCTCTTTTCAGGAACTGTGGTGAAAATACCAATCCCAGGCTGCGTTGAGGCTTTTATGGCCTGCGATTCGCGCGTCAGGCGGTGCAAGATACATAAACAGTTCCTCAGCTTACGTACGCGATGTATTCAATCAGAAACAGCATGGCAAGCGCCTGCCCGTAAGGCATGGGCTTGATTTCTATTTTCTTGTAGAATTCCTTATCTGTCCGCCCCATGGGCGTGCCGTAGGATACCTGGCTGACCACGCCGTCGTTGGAAATGCAGTCCAGAATGGCCGGGAACGCCCTCTCCACTGTTTCCAGATAAGCGGAATCGACCAGCCCGTCCTTTACCGCCTTTAAAATACCGTAGGCAAAGCCGCAGGTCGCGCTGGCTTCCAGATAGGAATCCTCATCATCGATCAGCGTATGCCACATGCCACCCGGAGCCTGATATTTTTTCAGCCCCTCCACCTGCTTTCGCAGATATTCGGTCAGCTGTCTTTTTCCCTCCTCACTGCACCTTCCCAGGGTCAGAAACTCCGGAATCCCTATGGTAACCCAGCAGTTTCCTCTGCCCCAGAACGCGCCCGCGAAATTGCTGTTCTCCCGAAAGGTCCAGCCATGGTACCAGAGGCCCGTCTCTGAATCGCTCAGATATTTCGCGTGCAGCAAAAACTGCCGCTCCGCCTCCGCCGACATCTCATCATCCTTCAGAATCCGCCCCATGTTGGCTAAAAACAGCACCACCATGAACAGCGTATCGTCCCAGAGCTCCTGCTCATTCACACAGTCCGACGTCCTGTGCTGGATTCCCCCCTCCTTTGTGCGGGGAAAGGAATGCATAATTTCGTCAGCCGCTCTCCGGCAGGCAAGCATGTATTTTTCTTCTCCGGTATATTCCGCCAGAAAGGACAGGGCAAGAAACGGCGCCGTCGTATTCACGTTCAGGCTGGGAAGCCCTGCGTTCAGCTGTCTGTCATAATATTCCCTCATAAGGGCGAGGGAGCCTGGAGACCCGCTGTACTGAAATTCCTTCCACAGGCCGTAAAGTCCCACGCCCTGGGGCCATTCCCAGAAACGGTACTTTTGCAGATCATCCCCGGCCAGATTGTGATTTTTCATGTTATCCAGGAAGGTCCTGTCCGGCTCATAGAGAATTTTGGAAAAAGCCTTCATCAGGATTTGGCGCTTTTCCTCCGCTTCCTTTTTTCTCTCCAGCCGGTCAATCAGCGCTTTCAGCTCCTCCGGCGTCTTCACCGTATAATCGGGACGCCAGTCAGGCTCCTCCACCGTATGAAAGTATCGCGGGGACCAGTCCAGCCAGACGGAGGTAATGCCAAAGCGGTTTGCGCCGGCAATGTCCTTCTTCAGATTATTGCCGATCATAATCACATTCGGCTTATCTTCATCTGTCAGTCCCATCCTCTCCATGGCGGTCTGAAACATCAGCCCGGCCGGCTTCTGCATTCCCACCTCCTCAGAAATAATCCGCTTTTCAAAGCAATATCCAAGGCCGTTCTGCTCAAAAATATTCTGAAACGATTCTACCTCCCCGTCCGCCACCATGGCGATCCGGTAGCCCTCCTCGTAAAGGGGGCGCAGTACAGCGTCCGCGCCCGGTATGATACCGGCGCTCTCCACAATCTGCGTTTTCTCATTTCGTATCTGAGTTTCCTCGTCAATGATCGTATCTCCACAGTCTGTAAAAAGGATCAGCCTTTTTTTCATAGTTTATTCCCCGTTTTCTTCTCCTCCCCCGGAATAATCAAATCCCTTCAGAGAAAGCTCCCCCGCATAGTGACAGGCCACAAAATGACCCGGTTCGATTTCCTGAAACTCCGGCATGGCCCGGGAGCATTTTTCCTGGCAGGACCGGCAGCTGGTGTGGAAATAACAGCCGGAAGGCGGATTGGCCGGGTTGGGCACCTCTCCCTCCAGCGGAATTCTTTCCATTTTTACCTCAGGATCGGCTACCGGCACCGCGGACATCAGCGCCTCCGTGTACGGATGCTTTGGCCCGAAAAACAGGCCTTCCGTATCCGAGAATTCCACCATCCTGCCCAGATACATCACCCCCACCTTGTCGGAAATGTGCTCCACCACCGACAGATCATGGGAAATGAAAATATAGGTCAGGTTCATGTCATCCTGAAGATCCTTTAAAAGGTTAATCACCTGCGCCTGAATGGACACATCCAGCGCGGACACGGCCTCATCGCACACAATCACTCGCGGGTTGATGACTAACGCCCTGGCAATCCCGATTCTCTGTCTCTGCCCTCCGGAGAAGGCGTGAGGATAGCGCTTCAGGTAGCTTACATTCAGGCCCACCTTCCCGGCGATGTCCATCACCCTTTCCTCCATCTCCTTCTTTGGCATTTTCGGGAAATTGGCGGCCAGAGGCTCTTTGATAATATCAATGACCGTCATTCTGGGATCCAGAGAGGAATATGGATTCTGAAAGATCATCTGGATGTCCTTGCGCAGATCCTTCATCAGCTTTTTATCGATCTTTAAAAAATCCACTGCCTCCCGGTCCGCCGGATAATAGATCACCTCGCCGGAGGTGGCCGGGATCGCTCTGACAATGCAGCGCCCCAGAGTAGTCTTGCCGCAGCCGGACTCCCCCACGATTCCGATGGTTTCTCCTTCGTTCACCTCAAAGCTCACATCGCTGACCGCGTGAACCGTTACCTTTTTGGCCGGAAAGTCCTTTGTCAGATTTTTGATTTCCAGAATTTTCTGCTTTTCGGCCTGCTCCGACATTTTCCTTCCCTCCTTCCGGCTGTTTTGCTCTCACGCCGCTTTCCCCGGCCCCCTTACAGCCCGCGCAGGAGCCATTGCACGCGTGACACGCCACAGAATGCCCCGGCGCGATTTCTTGAAGCTCCGGCTCCGTGACGTCGCAGACGCCCTCAATCCTCTTCTCGCATCTGTCATAAAAACCGCATCCCGGAGGGAGATTCAGCGCCAGGGGAACCGTCCCCTCAATGGAATATAATCTCTCCTCTTTTCTGGTGCCGATCTTATGAACGGAGCTGATCAGGCCTCTCGTGTAGGGGTGCTCCGGATCGGCGTAGATACTCCTGACATCGGCGATCTCCACAATCTTGCCCAGATACATGACGGCTACCCTGTCGCACATGGCGGCCACGGTGCCCAGGTCGTGGGTGATAAAGAGAATACCCGTGTCCATATCCTTCTGCATCTCCTTCATCAGCTCCAGAATCTGCGCCTGAATGGTCACATCCAGCGCTGTCGTCGGCTCCTCCGCGATCAGAAGCTTGGGATTGCACACCAGGGCCATGGCGATCAGCGCCCTCTGCAGCATGCCGCCGGAAAATTCGTGGGGATACTGGTCATAGCGCTTCTCCGCGTTGGCGATTCCAACCTTCTTCATCATGTCCAGGGAAATCTCTCTGGACTTCTTTTTATCCTTCGTGATATGAAGCCTGGTACACTCGTTGATCTGATTGCCGATGGTATACAGCGGGGAGAACGCCACCATAGGCTCCTGGAACACCATGGAAATCTGCTTGCCCCGAACCTGGCGGATATCCTTCCCCCTCGGGTCCAAGGACAGCAGATTCACCATCCCGTGTTCATTGGTGTCAAACACGATCTCTCTACTTGTCGCACACTTCTTTTCATTGATACCAAGAATGGCCTTGCTGGTCAGGCTTTTGCCGCAGCCGGATTCCCCCACCAGCCCCAGAGTCTCCCCTTTTTTCATGGAGAAGTTCACGCCGCGCACAGCGGTCAGGGTTCCTTCATCCAGCTTGATATTGATTTTCAGATCCCGGACATCCAGTATGGTATCCGGATCGTATTCTCTTGTGACTTTTTCTATGTCTGCCATTATACTCTCCTCCCCCATCATTTGTAAGGATCAGCGGCATCTCTGACGCCGTCGCCCAGGAAATTAAATGCCAGCACAGTGAGAATCACAGCCCCTAACGGGATCAGTCTCCAGGGATACTGGGCCACACTGGTGATATCCTGCGTTTCCTGCAGCAGCACGCCCCAGCTGGTGGCCGGCGCCCTCATGCCAAGTCCCAGAAAGCTCATGGAGGTTTCCCCGATGATCATGCTGGGAATGCCCAGAGTCAGATTGACGATCAGATAGCTCATAAATCCGGGAACCATGTGCTTCATCATGATCTTCGCGGAGCTGACGCCAGCCACCTGGGCCGCCATAATGAATTCCTCATTTTTCAGGGAAATGAATTTGCCGCGCACCACCCTGGCCAGTCCTGTCCAGGAAATAAAGGAAATAATCACCGTAATATAAAGGTACATTCTGGCCACCGGAACACTGGCGGGGATCGCCGCGGACAGCGCCATCCACAGGGGAATTGTCGGCAGAGCGGAAAGCACCTCTATAATCCTCTGAATGATATCATCAATCCAGCCTCCGAAATACCCGGAAATACTTCCCAGAATAATACCCATGATAAAGCTTAACAGCGTGCCTACCAGAGGAATCGTCAGTGAGATCTGGCTGCCGTACAGCATCCTGGAAAACAGATCCCTCCCCAGGCTGTCTCCGCCGAAAATCATCAGCTTGGCGCTGGTGCCGCCGTATTCTCCCACCACTCCATAGAGATGAATATTGGTAGTGAAAATACCCAGGAGCTTATATTCCTCTCCCTCGACAAATAATTTCACATAATACTTTTCGCTGGTATCCTCTGACCAGTCTCTCTTAAATGTCTCAGGATTATTGACATATGTCATCGCGTAAATATAAGGCCCGACAAAAGCCCCGTCTTCGTCAAAGAAGTGAACCGTGGCGGGTTTGGAATTTTTGTAGGTACTGTCGTAGGCTTCCAGACTGTAAGGAGCCACAAAGGGGGCAAACAATGCCAGAAGATACAGAATCGCCAGCAGAATCAGACTGAATCTGGCCAGCTTATGATGGGACAGCTTCCTTGCCATCAGCTTCCACTGTGAGGCAAGATAATAATCTTCATCCGTTTTCGCTTTTTTATGAAAGAGATTCATGCGCTACCCCCTTCCTTTCTCGTATCTGATTCTGGGATCCAGCCAGGCTAAAAGAATATCCGACAGCAAGGTACCGATCACCACCAGCACGGCCTGTGTCAGCAGGATAGTACCGGAAAGATAAGTGTCCTGCACCTGCAGCGCCTCATAAAGCATGGGACCCAGAATCGCCAGGTTCATCACAATCGCGGAAATGGTTGATCCGGAAAAGATACTGGACAGAGAACCGGCCAGGCCGCTGGCCACCGGATTTAAAGCCGCCCTCAGACAATACTTGTAGGTGATGGTCGCCTCTGAAACGCCCTTGGCCCTGGCCGTCAGCGTATACTGCTGCGTCAGCTCATCCAGCATCTGGGAGCGGACGGTACGGATCACGCCGCAGGTGCCCGAGGTCCCGATTACGATTGTCGGGATAATCATCCTCTTTAAAAATCTGCCGAAATTATACAGATGGACGCCGTTCTGCAGCATTTCCGAATCGAATAAGCCCAACAAGGGGTCTCCTGTCAGCTTAAAAGACGCGTACATCAGAATAATGGCCAGAAGAAAATTCGGCGTCGCCATCCCCAGAAAGCCAATCGCGGAGAAAAAATAATCCCCCGCCGAATACTGGTGCAGCGAGCTGTATATGCCGATGGGCAGAGACACCAGATAAGTAAACGCCATAATGGTCAGCGACACCGCAATCGTCAGGCCAAGCCTGCTCTTAATCACATTCCAGACCGGTTTGCCGTAGGCAAAGGAATATCCAAAATCGCCCTTTGTGACAATCTTCCATACCCATTTCCCGTAGCGCACGACCCAGTTATCGTCCAGACCATATTCCTGGCGCAGCGCGTCGATATCCTCCTGGCTGAAGAATTCGCCCTCCGCCTGCATTCTGGAAACATAGCTGGACACATAGTCGCCCTCCGGCAGCTGCATGATAAAGAAGATTAATAAGGACATCAGGATAACGGTCGGTATGAACATCAAAATTCTCTTCCCTATGTACCTCCACATAAGTGACATACCTCCTGCTTTTTTGTAACACCCTTTTATGATTTTTCCGCAGATTTTGTTCTGTAGCTTGAATCTGCTGTTTTCTTTTTATGAAAGGAAGGCAGTTTTCTTTTCCACTATGAAAAATAAACTGCCTTCGCC